>CAXQAV010000001.1:0-2484 GCA_964221795.1 Luminiphilus sp.
GGACCTGTTTCATGGCCAGACCCAAGATTGCCCTTATCGGCGCCGGACAAATCGGCGGCACGCTTGCGCACCTCGCAGCGGTCAAAGAGCTCGGCGATGTTGTGCTTTTCGATATTGCCGAAGGCACGCCTCAAGGTAAGGCGCTGGATATCGCGGAATCCGGCCCGTCTGCCAAATTCGACGGCAGCTTCAAAGGCACCAACGATTACGCCGATATCGCGGGCGCAGATGTCTGCATCGTGACCGCCGGTGTGCCCCGCAAGCCCGGCATGAGCCGTGACGACCTTCTGGGCATCAACCTCAAAGTTATGAAATCCGTTGGCGAAGGTATCGCGGCCCACGCGCCAAACGCATTCGTCATCTGCATCACCAACCCGCTGGATGCAATGGTTTGGGCGCTGCGCGAATTCTCGGGCCTGCCCACCGAAAAAGTCTGCGGCATGGCCGGTGTTCTGGACAGCGCGCGCTTCCGCCACTTCCTTGCAGAGGACTTCAACGTCTCCATGCGCGACGTGACGGCCTTCGTTCTGGGCGGCCACGGCGACACGATGGTGCCTCTGGTGCGCTACTCGACCGTTGCCGGTATCCCTCTGCCCGATCTGGTAGAGATGGGCTGGACCACAAAAGAAAAGATGGACGCAATCGTCCAGCGCACCCGTGACGGCGGCGCCGAGATCGTCGGCCTGCTCAAGACAGGTTCCGCCTTCTACGCACCTGCAACCTCTGCCATCGAAATGGCCGAAGCATATCTGAAAGACCATAAGCGCCTGCTGCCATGTGCGGCATATGTTGACGGTGCTTACGGACTCGACGGTTTCTACGTCGGCGTGCCCACCATCATCGGTGCGGGCGGTATCGAGCGCGTGGTCGAAATCAAGATGAACAAGGAAGAACAGGCGATGTTCGACAAGTCCGTCGAAGCCGTGAAGGGCCTGGTTGCGGCCTGCAAGGGCATCGACAGCAGCCTGACCTAAGCTGCACTATCCCGGATTTGTGAAAGGGGCTGCCATCAGGCGGCCCCTTTTTTTTGCGCGGCTCAGCCCTTGTCGTGCAAATATCCGATGACATCGGGCCTGGTCTCTGCCAGCCACCGGTCAATGGCCTGCGGTGTCAGATCGGGACGCAGGTCAGGGAAGAACAATTCAAGCGCAGGTCCCGGATCAAACGCCACCTCGCACCAGAGTCCGTCCTGCCTGAGCAATGCCTCTCCCTCGGCATCGGCCAGCTTGAGCCGCCGATAGAGCGCCTCACCCCCGTTTGGGTTTTCCAGCAAGGCATCAATCTGCGCGCGGCGATGCTCCGATGGTGGCATCCCGTTCGCGGTCGCAAAAGCGCGCTGCATCCGTGCCAGTTTGTAGGTCCAAAAGGCAGGGGTCAGCCCGTCGAAATGCAGCAGCGTGATATCCTCGGGTTCAGACCGCCACATCTCAGGATCGCGCCCCTCTGCCCGCGGGCGATGGATCGACATGGACAATCTGCGCCCCGTGCGCACAAAACTCTTGCCCTGCGCGTGGCCGGTCAGACCGCGATAGGTCATCCTGTAGTCCGGCCCAAATATCCGCAGCCCCTCCTCGGGCCGGATCAGAGCCGGACGCCGGAAAGCGCCTTCAAAGATTGTGAGACCGGGATCATCGGGGCGCTGCACCCTCTCGGCAACAGGCACAATGATCGCATCAGCATCTTCGGATGCCGCGCCCAGCACTTCACCCAGATCACCGCGCGGCCAGAGGAATTCATCAGCGTCGATATGCACCAGCCAGTCCGAGCGACACATCGCAAAGGCCGCCCGCGCGTTCCCGACCTGACGGACCTCGTGGCGCAGCGGGCGCGCGTTGCCCTGCCCCAGCCAGTGGTCCTGATCGCAACGCACCACCGAAACCTGCGGAAGATGTGCGAACATCGCGGCTGCCGGATCGTCAGGATTATCAAAGAAAAGATAGATCTTTTCGGCCTCCAAATGCAGGTGCCAGGCCACGAAGCTCTGGACAAGGGCCGGTGGCTCGTCGACGGTGGTCACAACGGACCAAGTGGGTGCGTTCGCGTACATCGGCCTCTTGCTAGCAGCCCCGCGAATCTTTGCAAACCGATTAAATCTTGATCATCTCATGTTAGCGCATCAATTGTGATCACAGATTTTTTTCGTGTGATCACAAATGTTCGATTTTCCCCCGATTTGCCATTTTTCCCTTAGAAGCGCCGTTTTTTCTGTGCTTTACGAAATGAAACCGTAGCCAAACTGGAATTGTCTTATGAACATTCACGAATATCAGGCCAAAGCCCTTTTGCGCAGCTATGGCGCGCCTGTCTCCGACGGTCGCCCCGTGACGCGCGCAGAAGATGCCAAAACCGCTGCAGGCGAACTCGACGGGCCGCTCTGGGTCGTCAAGGCGCAAATCCATGCTGGCGGGCGCGGCAAGGGCAAGTTCAAAGAGGCTGACGCAGGCGAGGCTGGCGGTGTCCGTCTGGCCCGTTCCGTCGAGGAAG
>CAXQAV010000002.1:0-2969 GCA_964221795.1 Luminiphilus sp.
CCGCGCGCGACCTTCAGGCAGCGGGCGTCAAGGTCGCTGCCGTGATCGACAGCCGTGATGACGCAAAAGTCGCGGGCGATTTCCCTGTCTATACCGGCGCACAGGTGATTGCGACGAAGGGCCGTCATGCGCTGGAGAGTATCACGATCAAAACCGGAAGTGCCACGCGGGTGATCCGTTGCGACTGTCTGGCGGTCTCGGGCGGCTGGAACCCGACGGTGCATCTGACCTGCCATATGAACGGACGCCCCAAATGGGACGAGGGGATCGCTTCTTTCGTGCCGACACCGGACAGTATTCCGGGGATGGTCACGGCAGGGGCCTGCCATGGTGCATTCAGCACAGCGGCCTGCCTGACAGAGGGGGCAGAGGTCGCGGCGCAAGTCATGGCTGATTTCGGTCACGCGGCGGACATCAAAGTGCCTGCGGCGGACGATACGGCATATGCAATCCAGCCGCTCTGGGCGGTCGAGGGCAAGGGCCGCAAGTGGATCGACTTCCAGAACGATGTGCATGTGAAGGACGTGCGGCTGGCCGCACAGGAAAACTTCCGCTCGGTTGAGCACATGAAGCGCTACACCACGCAAGGCATGGCCCCCGATCAGGGAAAATCGTCGAATGTGGTGGCGCTTGCAGTGCTGGCCGATGCCACGGGGCGCGGTATTCCTGAAACCGGCACAACCACCTTCCGCCCACCTTACGTGCCCGTGTCGATTGCGGTGATGGGTGCTGGCAGTCAGGGCAAGGGCTTTGCGCCGCAGCGGTTCACTACCTCGCATGGTGCAAGCGTCGATCGCGGCGGCCCGATGATCGAGGCGGGGCTCTGGTATCGCCCGAGCTACGTCCCGAAAGAGGGCGAGACCCACTGGCGCCAGTCCTGCGACCGCGAAGTCGGCTATGTGCGCCAGGCGGTCGGGGTCTGTGATGTCTCGACCCTAGGCAAGATCGACATTCAGGGGCCGGATGCGGCGGCGCTCTTGGATTGCGTCTATACCAATACCTTCTCGACACTGAAGGTTGGGCGCGTCCGCTATGGGCTGATGCTGCGCGAGGACGGGCATGTCATGGATGACGGCACAACGGCGCGGCTGGGTGAAACCCACTTTGTGATGACCACGACGACAGCCGCGGCGGGTCTTGTGATGCGGCATCTGGAATACGTCTTGCAGGCGATCCGGCCCGATCTGGATGCGCAGGTGATCTCGGTCACGGAGCAATGGGCGCAGTTTGCGGTGGCAGGGCCAAAGTCGCGGGAGTTGTTGAATACCGTTCTGGACCAGCCGATCAGCGATGAAGACTGGCCCTTCATGGCCTGCGGCGCGGTCAGCGTCGGCGGCGTGGCGGGGCGGCTTTTCCGTATCTCATTCTCGGGCGAGCATGCTTATGAGGTCGCAGTGCCATCGCGCTATGGCGAGAGCCTGTTCCGGCAGTTGGTCGCACAGGCCGAGGTGATGGGCGGCGGGCCCTACGGGATGGAGGCGCTGAACGTCCTGCGGATCGAAAAGGGCTTTATCACCCATGCCGAAATCCACGGACGCACAACGGCCTTTGATATCGGAATGGAACGCATGGTCGGCGCCAAGAAGGACTGCATCGGCAAGGCTGCCGCTGCGCGCCCCGGTTTGGTCGGCGAGACCCGTCAGCAGCTTGTCGGGCTCAAGGCCAAGGGGGCCGATCATGTGTTGTCGGCGGGGGCGCATCTTTTCGACAAAGGCGCCAGCTATTCACGAGTGAATAGTAAAGGCTATGTGACCTCGGTTTGCTATTCACCAACGCTCGACACCTCTCTGGGCCTTGGGTTCCTTGAGAGCGGCCGCGCGCGGCATGGCGAGGTGATCACGGTGCGGGATCATCTGCGCAACATCACCGAAGAGGTCGAGGTCTGCGATCCAATCTTTTTTGATCCGGACGGAGGGCGTGCCCGTGGCTAGTCTGATTGCTTTGACGCCCTGTGCAGGGCTTTTGCCGCTGACCATTGGCGGGATCACGATCACGGAAGTGGTGCCGGAGGCGCTGACCTCTGTGGCCCCCTTCAAGGGCCAGAAGAAGGCGGTTTCGGATGCGCTCAAGGCGCAGGTCGGGGCAGGGTTGCCTGCGGCAAACCGGCGGACAGGTCCCGTGACCTGGTTCGGGCATGGTGTCTGGATGGTGGAGGGCGCGGTCGCCGTTGAAGGTGCCGCAGTCACTGACCAGTCCGATGCCTGGGCTGTGGTCGAAATCAAGGGGGCAGGGGTCGAGAATGTGCTGGCCCGTCTGGTGCCGGTCGATCTGCGCGCGTCTGTCTTCAAGAAAGGCCATGTTGCCAAGACCATGCTGGCGCATCTGTCGGTGACGATCACCCGGACGGGGGCAGAGAGTTTCGAAATCATGGCCATGCGGTCAATGGCGAAGACACTTGTGCATGATCTTGAGACCGCATCGCGCGGGGTTGCCGCGCGGGGCTAGTTGAAGGCGCGGGAACCTTCGGCGAGAGTTTCTTGGGAGAAAGAAGCAGGGGGCACTGGTTTCCGGCGGCCCCATGCACGATATTGTCTCGTATGAGCCTGCCACCCGGATTCTTGGATGAATTGCGCAACCGGCTGTCCCTGGGACAGGTTGTCGGGCGCAAGGTTATGTGGGACCAGCGCAAGTCCAATCAGGGCAAGGGCGATCTCTGGGCGCCGTGCCCCTTCCATCAGGAAAAGACCGCCAGCTTCCACGTCGATGACCGCAAGGGGTACTATTATTGCTTTGGCTGCCACGCCAAAGGCGATGCGATTTCCTTTGTCCGCGAGACCGAGAATGTGGATTTCATGGAAGCCGTGAAAATCCTTGCCGCCGAGGCGGGCATGCCCGTGCCGGAACGTGATCCGCAGGCGCAGGAAAAGGCTGACCACCGCACGCAACTGGTCGAGGTGATGGAGCAGGCGGTGAAATGGCACCGGATGCAGTTGCAGACGGCAGCGGCGGTCGAGGCGCGGGATTATCTC
>CAXQAV010000003.1:0-3696 GCA_964221795.1 Luminiphilus sp.
GCTGGCGGGCGCGGCAAGGGCAAGTTCAAAGAGGCTGACGCAGGCGAGGCTGGCGGTGTCCGTCTGGCCCGTTCCGTTGAGGAAGCCGCACAGGAAGCCAAGAAGATGCTGGGCCGCACGCTGGTCACGCACCAGACCGGCCCCGTGGGCAAACAGGTCAACCGGATCTATATCGAAGACGGTTCTGGCATCGAAACCGAGATGTATCTGGCCCTTCTTGTCGACCGTCAGACCAGCCGCATCGGCTTTGTCTGCTCGACCGAGGGCGGCATGGACATCGAAGAGGTCGCCGCATCGACCCCCGAAAAGATCCTGTCGTTCAGCGTTGATCCCGCAACAGGTTACCAAGCATTCCACGGCCGTCGCGTTGCATTCGCGCTGGGTCTGGAAGGCGCGCAAATCAAAGAGTGCGTCAAGCTGATGGGCATCCTCTACAAAGCCTTCATCGAGAAGGACATGGAGATGCTGGAAATCAACCCGCTGATCATCACCGACAAGGGCGACCTCAAGGTGCTCGACGCAAAGGTCAGCTTTGACGGCAACGCGGTCTACCGCCACGCCGATGTAGCCGCCCTGCGCGACGAGACCGAGGAAGACCCCAAGGAACTCGCCGCATCCAAGTTCGACCTGAACTACATCGCACTGGATGGCGAAATCGGCTGCATGGTGAACGGTGCCGGTCTGGCGATGGCCACGATGGACATCATCAAGCTTTACGGCGCCGAGCCTGCCAACTTCCTCGATGTGGGCGGCGGTGCGACCAAGGAAAAGGTCACCGAGGCGTTCAAGATCATCACCTCTGACCCCAACGTCAAAGGCATCCTTGTCAACATCTTCGGGGGCATCATGCGCTGCGACGTCATCGCCGAGGGCGTGGTTGCCGCAGTGAAAGAGGTGGGTCTCAAGGTGCCACTGGTCGTGCGTCTGGAAGGCACGAACGTGCAGCAGGGCAAGGACATCATCAACAACTCCGGCCTCGACGTGATCGCCGCGGACGACCTGAAAGACGGCGCGCAGAAGATCGTAAAGGCAGTCAAAGGCTGATTGAGCAGCGAGGGTCCGCCCCTCGCGCGATGAAAGATTTAAGGAGCCACACACATGGCCATTCTCGTAAACGAAAACACCCGCGTCATCTGTCAGGGCCTCACCGGTTCGCAGGGGACATTCCACTCCGAACAGGCGATTGCCTATGGCACCAAGATGGTCGGCGGCGTGACCCCCGGCAAAGGCGGCACCACGCATCTCGACCTACCCGTCTTCAACTCGGTGCATGAGGCAAAGGCCAAGACCGAAGCCAATGCTTCCGTCATCTATGTGCCGCCGCCATTCGCCGCTGACTCGATCCTCGAGGCGATCGACGCCGAGATGGAACTGATCATCTGCATCACCGAGGGCATCCCTGTCCTCGACATGATGCGCGTCAAGGCAGCCCTGCAGCACTCCACATCCCGCCTTATCGGGCCGAACTGCCCCGGTGTCATCACGCCCGACGCCTGCAAGATCGGCATCATGCCCGGCCACATCCACAAGCGCGGCTCCGTCGGCGTCGTATCGCGTTCCGGCACACTGACATATGAAGCGGTCAAGCAGACCTCCGATATGGGTCTGGGCCAGTCCACCGCTGTCGGCATCGGCGGCGACCCGATCAAAGGGACCGAGCATATCGACGTGCTGGACATGTTCCTTGATGACGATGAAACGCACTCGATCATCATGATCGGCGAGATCGGCGGGACAGCGGAAGAAGAAGCCGCTGCATTCCTTGCCGAACAGCGCAAGAAAGGCCGCTGGAAGCCAGTTGCCGGTTTCATCGCAGGCCGCACCGCCCCTCCGGGCCGCCGCATGGGCCATGCCGGTGCAATCGTGGCAGGCGGCAAAGGCGATGCTGAGTCGAAAATCGAAGCGATGAAGTCCGCCGGGATCGTGGTGGCCGACAGCCCCGCGACACTGGGCGAGGCTGTGCTGGAAGCCATCGGCAAATAATATATCTGCCGCCCCGCTTCTGCGGGGCGGCATCCCATTCGGGTCTGTCGTCCCCCGCACAATAACCAGACGGCGCGCGAACACTTTGAGGTCCCGTCATGAACGACCATTCCCCTAACGACGTTTTCCACGCCTCGTCTTTCCTGCAAGGCCATAACGCCGAATATGTCGAACAGCTTTATGCCCGCTATGCCGACAACCCCGGCGCGGTTGATGAAAGCTGGCAGGCGTTCTTCCTGTCTCTGGGCGACGCCCCAGCCGATGCGAAGGCCGAGGCCGCTGGCCCAAGCTGGGCGCGTAGAGACTGGCCACCAGTCCCCAATGACGAACTGACCGCAGCCCTCGATGGCCAGTGGGCCGCCGAACCCGAAGCGGCTGCGAAAAAGATCACCGCAAAAGCCGCCGAAAAGGGCGTCGAGATTACCGAAGGACAGGTCCGCATGGCCGTCCTCGACAGTATCCGCGCGCTCATGCTGATCCGTGCTTACCGGATCCGCGGTCACCTCGTGGCAGACCTTGATCCGCTGGGGATGCGGGATAAGACCCCCCATCCCGAACTGGACCCGAAATCCTACGGCTTCACCGCTGCCGATATGGACCGTCCGATCTTCCTCGATAACGTGCTGGGCCTTGAGCACGCGACCATGAACGAAATCATGGCCATCGTGCAGCGTACCTACTGCGGCACGTTCGCGCTGCAGTACATGCACATTTCGAACCCCGAAGAGGCCGCTTGGCTGAAAGAGCGGATCGAGGGCTACGGCAAGGAAATCGCCTTTACCAAGAACGGGCGCAAAGCGATCCTCAACAGTCTGGTGCATGCCGAAGGCTTCGAGAAATTCCTGCACGTCAAATACATGGGCACCAAGCGTTTCGGCCTTGATGGTGGCGAGGCGCTGATCCCTGCCATGGAACAGATCATCAAGCGCGGCGGCCAGCTGGATCTCGAGGATATCGTGATCGGGATGCCGCACCGTGGCCGCCTGTCCGTTCTCGCCAACGTGATGCAGAAACCCTCCCGCGCGATCTTCAACGAATTCCAGGGCGGCTCGTTCAAGCCCGAGGACGTGGACGGTTCCGGCGACGTGAAATACCACCTCGGCGCGTCTTCTGACCGCGAATTCGACGGCAACAACGTCCACCTGTCGCTGACCGCGAACCCCAGCCACCTTGAGGCAGTGAACCCCGTTGTTCTGGGCAAGGTCCGCGCCAAGCAGGACCAGAAAAACGACGTGGACCGCACCAAGGTCATGGCTGTTCTGCTGCATGGCGACGCGGCCTTTGCAGGTCAGGGCATTGTGGCCGAAGGTTTCGGCCTCTCCGGTCTGAAAGGTCACAAAACCGGCGGTACGATGCATATCGTCGTCAACAACCAGATCGGCTTTACAACCGCCCCGCATTTCTCGCGCAGCTCGCCTTATCCGACGGATATCGCACTGATGGTCGAGGCCCCGATCTTCCACGTCAACGGCGATGACCCCGAGGCCGTGGTCCACGCCGCCCGCGTGGCAACCGAGTTCCGCCAGAAGTTCCACAAGGACGTGGTGCTGGATATCATCTGCTACCGCCGCTTCGGTCACAACGACGGCGACGAGCCGATGTTCACCAACCCGGTGATGTACAACAAGATCAAGAAGCACAAGACGACGCTGACGCTCTACACCGAGCGGCTGGTCAAGGACGGCCTGATCCCCGAAGGCGAAATCGAGGATA
>CAXQAV010000004.1:0-10081 GCA_964221795.1 Luminiphilus sp.
GGAAAGCGTCGGCAACGCCATTGATCAGGCCGAGGTGGTGGCGGTGAACATCGCGGGCGGTGACAAACGTTATGTGCCGAAACCGTGGTTCTGGTCGGATCAATACGACTGCAAGCTGCAGATCGCAGGTCTGAACATGGGCTACACGGACGTCTACGTCCGCAAGGGCGAGGATGGCGCGACCTCGCATTGGTATTACAAGGGCGACCGGCTGATCGCGGTTGATGCGATGAATGACGCGCGCAACTACATGATCGGCAAGCGGCTGATCGAGGCGGGCAAATCACCTGATCCTGCCCTGATCACTGATCCCGCAACCGACATGAAGGCCCTGCTCAAGTCGTGAGGATCATCGGTGGCACCCATCGCGGCATTGCGCTGACCGAGGTCGGCAAGGGCGACGCGGGCGCACATCTGCGCCCCACCACCGACCGCGTGCGCGAAAGCCTGTTCAACGTGCTGCTTGGCGGGCGTTTCGGCGATCCGGTCACGGGCGCCCGCGTGCTGGACCTTTTTGCAGGCACCGGTGCGCTGGGGCTTGAGGCGCTGTCACGCGGGGCGTCCCATGTGACCTTTGTCGACAGCGGGCGTGCTTCGCAAAAGCTGATCCGCGCCAATATCGCCAAACTGCGCCGCGAGGCGGATACGCAATTGCTCGCCACAGATGCCACGCGCCTGCCGGAAGGCGAAGGATGCGACCTGATCTTTCTCGACCCGCCCTATGGCAAAGGGCTGGGGGCCAAGGCACTGGAGGTTGCCAAGGTAAAAGGCTGGATCGCGCCCGAGGCCTTGATCGTATGGGAAGAAAGCACTGCACAGATCGCTCCCGTCGGTTTCACCACCCTCGACCAGCGCCGCTATGGCGACACATGGATCACCTTCCTGCGCCATGACGGTTGATCTGGTCATCTTCGATTGCGACGGCGTGCTCGTGGACAGCGAGCCAGCCTCTGACCGCGTCATCAGCGACTTCCTGACCGAGAACGGGCTGACTGTGACGCCCTCCGAGGTCCACAGCCTCTTTGTCGGCGGCACCATGGCCTCGGTCGGGGAAGAGGCGATGCGGCGCGGCGCGGTGCTGCCCGAAGGCTGGCTTGAGGCGCTCTATGCCCGCGTGTTCGACAGACTGGGCGCAGGCGTGCCCGTGATCGCAGGTGTCACCGAGATGATCGACCTGCTCGACACGCGCGGCATCGCCAAGGCCATCGCTTCGAACGGACCGGTGCGGAAGATGGAAATCACGCTGACGCCTAGCGGGCTACTCGACCGTTTCGCCCCGCATATCTATTCCGGCCACGAGCACGGGCCCAAGCCCGCGCCGGATATGATCTACAGGATCATGACCGATCTGGGCGTTGAACCTGCACGCGCGGTGATGATCGACGACACCCCAACAGGATGCCGCGCCGCACAGGCCGCAGGCATCCACTGCTTCGGCTTTGCGCCGGACGGCAATGCTGCGCGATTTGCGGGCACGGGGGCCGAGATGGTCCGGTCGCTGGATGAAGTGCAGGACCGGCTGGGTTTACGCGGCTAGGTCAGCCTTGCTAGGCTCGGCCCATGACCGATGCCACCGATCTCTCCATGATCCCGCAAGTCCGGCGCGAGGCCGCCGAAACGCTGCCCCTGCCGCATCCGGTGCCCTTCGGCGCGCCGGTGCTGATTTCGGACTGTGTGAACCCGCTCGCTGGCGAGACCCTGCTGAGCCTTCTGTGGAAACGCATGGATCGCGAAGCCCCCTAGACCTTGGCGCTAAGGGCTGCGCCCGACCGCGGGTGGGCGAGAAGCGCCCGCCCATGGGGGCGGTCGGGCGCTGCCCGGTGGTGCCCACCGGGCGGGGATTGATCTGCTCTAGAGCATCCGCGCCGCAGCAACCCACCAGTCAGGATGCGCGGCTTTGATCCGGGCAGCGGCGGCTTCAGCCTGAGCCATCTCCACAAACAACCCGAAGCATGTGCCCCCCGACCCCGACATGGCGGCCAGCGCCGCGCCCTCCTGCCCCTGCAGCGCGTCGATCGCCTGCCCGATCACAGGAGCGATCCCGATGGCAGGGGTTTGCAGATCGTTACGCTGGCGGGCGAGCCATGCCGCGAAATGGGGAAAGTCGAGGGCCTCGGGCATCTCCGCCATCGGTGTGCCGGTCTTGGTGGCCAGCCCCTGAAATACAGGGCCGGTGGGCACCGCCACAGGCGGGCGGACCAGAACGAGTGACGCAGCGGGCAGGTCTGGCAGGGGTGACAAAACTTCGCCGATCCCGCGCATCCGTTGTGGTCGCGGGCCAGCAGCGCAAACCGGCACATCGGCCCCCAATTCAAGAATAGCCGGATCGTCGGGTGACAAAGGCGCGACCTGCCAGAGCTCCGCAAGCAACCCCAGCGTTGCCGCCGCGTCCGATGATCCGCTGCCGATCCCTGCCGCATGGGGCAGGTTCTTTTCCAGATGCAGGGCAGCCCCTGCCGTGACCCCGCGTGCTTTGGCCAGCACCGCAGCCGCACGCAGGATCAGATTGCTGCCGTCGGTCGGCACGCCTTCGGCAAATGGCCCGCCAACCGTCAGCGAAAGCACCTCCGCCGGTTCCGCGCGGATCACATCTGCCACATCTGCAAAGACCACCAGACTGTCGAGCAGGTGATACCCGTCCGCCCGCTGCCCTGTCACATGCAGGGTCAGGTTGATCTTGGCAGGGGCCTTAGCTGTCGTCACCGGAGCCGTCTTCACGCGCAGCAGAGATCAGCGCCGTGCCCTCTTCGGCCAGCACCGCATCAAGACCCTTTTCCAGCTTGGCGCGGATACGGACAGCGTCGGCTTCGGTCGGATCAAAAGACAGGGCACGCTGCCACTGGAACCGCGCTTCGATCTCGCGGCCCACAGCCCAGAGCGCATCACCCAGATGGTCGTTGATCACCGGATCGACGGGCTCGAGCGAGGCGGCGCGCTCCAGTTCCACCACAGCCTCGTCATAGCGGCCAAGTTGGAAATAGACCCATCCGAGGCTGTCGACGATGGCGCCATTATCGGGCCGCGCGGCAGCGGCGGTCTCGATCATCTGCAAGGCTTCATCCAGTTTCTCGCCGCGCTCAACCAGCGAATACCCCAGATAATTCAGCACCTGCGGCTGGTCGGGGCGCAGCGCAAGGGCCGCACGGAAATCGGCCTCGGCGGCGGGCCAGTCATCCAGTTTGTGGCTGGTGATCGCGCGGGTGTAGTAGACAAACCACCTGGTCCGGTCGAGGTCGTCATACCGCTCCAGCGCCTGCGTATAGGCGCGGTTTGCCTCCTCATAGCGCTCCGACTGGCGCAGCGTATCCCCCTTGGCAGCGTAGATATCAGGCATGTCAGGGAACAGGCGGGCAAGCCCTTCCAGCACCTCGACCGCGGCCTCGCTACGGCCAGCGGCACGCAGCACCTCGGCACGGCCAAGTTCGGCAGCGGCGAAATAGGGATCGTCAGGCAACACCTGACTATAGGCGGCATTGGCCAGATCATACTGGCCAAGGTCCTCGAGAATGCGGGCGGTCATCAGACGCGCCGCCGTGTTCTCGGGCCAGATGTGATTTGTCGCGCGGGTGTAAAGCAGGGTGAAGGCGGCAGGGGCGTCCTGCTCGACAAGGCCCGCAATCACATGAAAGAGGTCCGCCATCCCCTGTGCGGGGGTGCGCACGGCGCTATAGGCCACAGCCTCGCCCGCCGCCAGCGCGTCGCCCAGCGCAGCAATCTGCGGGTCAAGCTGGCTGCCGAAAACCGAAGCGATCAACGCCAGAGCATCGTCATTGCGGCCGAGCTGGCTGAGGATCTGCGCGTGCGCCATCGCACTCATACGGCTGTAGCGCATGCCGCCGGCGGCATCTCCAAAAAGGCGCTCCGCTCCCTCGAAATCCCCGACCGAGGCAAGCGCATAGGCTTTGTGGGTCAGCCCGTAGAGGATCAGGCTTTCCTGACTGATGACCGCATCAAAGGCAGCAAGTGCAGCACCCATATCCCCGCGGCCCATCTGCCCCCAGCCCCGCGTGAGACTGTCGATCAGCAGCCCGGCTTCCTGCCCAGCTTCCAGTCCGGCCAGCACTGCGTCCCAGTCGTCCCGGGCGATGTTGTCGGTCAGCAGGATGAGCGCACTGACGGCATTGCCACCACCCGCTGCGGTCAGGGCCTCGGCCACGGGAACCGCACGGGCGAAGTCACCTTGCGCGACGTAGGCCCTTTGCGTGTTGTCAAGCAGGGCTAGGTTTGCGGGATCGGCCTGCAATCCTTTGCTGAAATACCGCGCCGCCGCACCGAAATCATTGGCCGCCAGCGCCTGCCGGCCCGCAAGATACGCGCCGGTATCGACGTCAGCCACAACGGGCGCTGAACCGCACAGCAAAGCGGCGATAGTCGCAAGAGAGAATAGCTGGTGTCGCAAGGAATTTTCTTTGTCGTTTGCCCCGATAGGCGCACCCTAGCCAGACAAACGGACCAGATGCAAATCACGAGCCCGCGTTGGCGGCCGAATGTTGCGGATCGGGAAGGGTGGAAAACAAGAAGACAGGCCATGCGGCCCGCCCACTCGCCCTGCCAAGACTGCTCGTGCGCGCCTGTTTTTCCGACGCTTCGCGTTGGAGACGAATCTAAGCGAAGTGGTGATTCGCCGTCAAGTAACTGATTCGCGAATCGTCAGCTCAGCGGTGCATAAAGCCGGCATTGCGGGTCAACGGGTACGGGGCTGACCAGAAAGGGTGTTTCGGGCGGCATACCGCTTTCCTCGACCCAGACACCGTTGAGGCAGAAATCCTGCGCGTAGTTGCCCAGATTGAATCCGAAACCCGGATTGCCGCAGTCATTGGCATTGCCTCCCGCGTTCCACGCCTGACTGACACCCAGACCCAACTCGGCCGGCGTAAAAAAGGCAAAGCGTTCGGGGTCGAATGTCAGGAACCACGGGTCATCGCTTTCGCGTGTGGCGTGATCCCATTTGCCGATCAGGATACCGTCCTTGTAGCCCGCGATGCGGAACTCGGTCACGTCATCTTCGGTCACGATAGGTTTCTCGCGCGCACCGGGTGCGAGGCTCATCTGCCCGGTCATGGTGTAGCCGTTCTCGCCTTCCCAGCAGAAGTAATACTCGGCCGCGTCCACCGTCGTTGCGCAAAGCGCCAGCACGAGGGTCGCGGCGCGGATCATGCGCTGTTCTCGCGCATGACATGGCCCGCCAGATAGAGCGAGCCGCAGATCAGGATGCGGGCGTTCGGATGGGCGGCAGTGATCGCCTTGATGGCATCCTGCACCGACGCGGCCTCGCTTGCAGGCAATCCAACTTTGCGCGCCTCTTCTGCGGTCCTCGCGGCCGGGATCGTATTCACCTCGTCAGGGATCGAGACAGCGGTCAGCGAGGCGGCCACCTCACCCAACGGACGCAAGTACCCGCCGATATCCTTGGTGTTCAGCATCCCGCAGATCAGATGCGTCGGACGCGCAGGCTGCTGGCGCAGGGTCTCTGCCAGCACCACACCCGCCGCAGGGTTATGCCCGCCATCCAGCCAAAGCTCTGCTGGGGAGGCCAGATCGGCCAACGCACCTTTGGTCAGCTTTTCCATCCGTGCGGGCCAGTAGGCGCGTGTCACGGCAGCTTCGCAGGCGGCCTCGTCCTTGCCCATGGCGCGGAGCGTGGCAATCGCGGCACCGGCATTCATGATCTGATGCGGACCGGGCAGGTTCGGCAAAGGCAGATCAAGCAACCCGCGTTCGTCCTGGTAGACCAGCCGCCCGCGTTCGGTGGTGACATGCCAATGTTGGCCATAAGCCAAGAGCGGTGCGCCATTGCGGGCAGCAACCGCCTCGATCACCTCAAGCCCGTCCTCATGCTGAGGACCAACGACGCAAGGCACACCGCGCTTGATGATCCCCGCCTTCTCGCCCGCAATCTTGGCGATGGTGTCACCTAGGAATTGCTGGTGATCCAGATCGACCGGCGTAATGATCGTGATTTCGGGCTTGGCAATAACGTTGGTGGCATCGAGCCGCCCGCCAAGGCCGACCTCCAGCAGCGTGTAATCCGCCGGGGTCTCGGCAAAGGCCAGCAGGGCCGCGACGGTCGTAATCTCGAAATAGGTGATCGGGGCGGAGCCGTTGGCCTGATAGCAGCGGTCCAGAACCTCGGTCAGCGCCTCTTCGGTGATCAACTCGCCTGCCAGCCGGATACGTTCGTGAAACCGCGCCAGATGCGGAGAGGTATAGGCATGCACGCGCGACCCGCCCACCTCCAGCCCCGCGCGGATCATCGCTTGGGTCGAGCCTTTGCCATTGGTGCCCGCCACGTGCACCACGGGCGGCAGGCGGTCCTGCGGATTGCCTACGACCTCCAACAGACGCCAGACACGGTCAAGCGTCAGGTCGATGACCTTGGGGTGCAGGGCCCTCATCCTTTCAAGGATCACGTCAGAGGTTCGGCTCACTTCTCGGCGTCCGCCTCTGCAGGAGGCGCTGCGGGCACGGGCTCGGCCTTCGGCGAAGGCAGATCACCCTTCACCGCTGCGGGCGCTTTCATCAGCAGGCGCACGATGGTGACGAGTTCATCCTTCAAATCGGTCCGCTTGGTTACACGGTCCAGCATCCCGTGATCCAGCAGGTATTCCGCACGCTGGAAGCCTTCGGGCAGCTTTTCACCGATGGTCTGTTCGATCACGCGGGCACCGGCAAAGCCGATCAGCGCATTGGGTTCGGCAATCTGGACGTCGCCGAGCATCGCGTAAGACGCCGTCACACCGCCCGTCGTCGGGTGGGTCAGCACAACGATGTAAGGAAGCCCCGCCTCCTTCAGCATCTGCACCGCAATCGTGGTGCGCGGCATCTGCATCAGGCCAAGGATACCTTCCTGCATGCGCGCGCCACCGGCGGCGGAAAACAGGATCAGCGGGCGTTTGAGTTCCACGGCACGCTCGGCAGCCGCCACAATCGCATTGCCCACATACATCGACATCGACCCGCCCATAAAGGAGAAGTCCTGCACGGCGACGACGACCGGAGTGCGGCCCATCTCGCCTTCGGCCACCAGCATGGCGTCTTTCTCGCCGGTCTTCTTGCGGGCTTCCTTGATGCGGTCGGTATAGCGTTTCTGGTCACGGAAATGCAGCGGGTCGGAGACAGGCTCCGGCACCGCGACCTCGGTAAAGGCGCCGCCATCAAAGATCGACGCCAGACGGGCGCGCGCACCGATGGACATGTGGTGATCGCAGTTGGTGCAGACGTTCAGGTTTTCCGACAGTTCGCGGTGAAACAGCATCGTCCCGCATTCGGGGCATTTGGTCCAAAGGTTGTCCGGCACCTCGCGCCGCGAAAACAGCGAGTTGATGGTGGGGCGGACGTAGTTGGTGATCCAGTTCATTGGCGCGCCTTTATGACTTCTTGGGATTTGAAATAGGCCGACGCGCCCCGAAATGCAATCAACAGCGCAGGGCGATCCTTGCCGTGAGCCACATGATCCATGTGGTCAGGCCCAGCACGATTGCCTCGAAAATCATCCACGGCTCGGCCAGTGTTTCCAGCCCGCCGCTCAGAAGCGCGGGATCCTGATAGGGATAAAGGAAGAGCGCGACACCGGATGTCGGCCAGTCGGCCACGTGCACGACCAGCAAGGCAAAGGCGTTATTGGCCAGATGCAGTCCCACCGCCGCCCCGATATTGCCGGTCCGCGCGGTCAGATCGGCACAGGCCATCCCCAGCGCCGTGGCCCAGACCGCCCAGAGCACCCCCTCCGCCGGTCCGTTCCCGTTCCAGTAATGCAACCCGCCAAAGATGACAGACGGCACCACCATCCACGCCCAGGGACTGCGCGAGAGACAGGCAAACTGCTGTTGCAGATAGCCACGAAAGAAGAGTTCCTCGGTACCGACCTGCACCAGAAGAACAGCCAAGGTGACGGGGATCAGTGCCAGCCATGTGCCAAAGCCGTGGGCCTGCTCCACCTCGGCAGGGTTGATCCATGGCGGCAGCATCTCGATCAGCATGAGCCAGAAACTCACCGCCAGCATCACCCGAATCAAGTCCTGTTTGGCCTGCGCGATGGGCCCGATCAGACTGGCGAGACCACGCGCATGCAAAAGATGCAGCAACAACAGGAAGCCGCCTAGAGCTACCCCAAATGACAGGAACTGCGCGAGCGTGCCAAAGGTCGTGACACCGTCGTAAAACTCGGTCCGCAGCGCCTCGCTCGGCAGAAGGACCGCGAAAATCTCGGGTGAGAGCGCGAAAACCACCTCGAACGCCAGCAGCATGACGATGATACGCCAAAGCTCTGTCGCGCTCAGGGCGGGACGGACAAAGGCATCATGGGCGGCATAGCGGTTCATCATGGGCGACCCTAGTCACGGCAGTTTCACGGGTGCAACCACCCTTTGCGGGCTTGCACCGGCGCAGCCCTCAAATTAGACCCGTTTCAACGCATTTCCCGGAGGAGAGTTAAAATGTCTCAAGGCAAGATCGATAAATCCCGCCTGCCCAGCCGCCATGTGACCGAAGGCCCCGCGCGCGCGCCGCACCGGTCTTATTTCTATGCCATGGGTCTGGACGAAAAAGCGATCCACCAGCCTTGGGTCGGCGTGGCCACCTGCTGGAACGAAGCCGCCCCCTGTAACATCGCCCTCAACCGTCAGGCGCAGTCGGTGAAACTCGGCGTAAAGAAAGCCAACGGCACGCCGCGTGAATTCACCACGATCACCGTGACCGACGGGATCGCGATGGGCCACGAAGGCATGCGCTCCTCTCTCGCCTCGCGCGAGGCGATTGCCGATACCGTGGAACTGACCATGCGCGGCCACTGCTATGACGCGCTTGTCGGCCTTGCCGGTTGTGACAAATCCCTGCCCGGCATGATGATGGCCATGGTGCGTCTGAACGTGCCTTCCGTCTTTATCTACGGCGGTTCGATCCTGCCGGGCCGTCTGGACGGCAAGGACGTGACGGTGCAGGACGTGTTCGAGGCCGTCGGCAAGCATCAGGCCGGCAATATGTCAGACGCCGAACTCGAAGTGCTCGAGCGCGTGGCCTGCCCCTCTGCCGGTGCCTGCGGCGGCCAGTTCACCGCCAACACGATGGCCTGTGTCTCCGAAGCCATCGGTCTGGCGCTGCTGAACTCCTCCGGTGCGCCTGCCCCCTACGAAAGCCGCGACCAGTATGGCGTGGCCTCGGGTGAAGCGGTCATGAACCTGATCGAAAAGAACATCCGCGCCCGCGACGTGGTCACCCGCAAGAGCCTCGAAAACGCAGCCCGTATCGTCGCCTGCACCGGCGGGTCGACCAACGCCGGTCTGCACCTGCCCGCCATCGCGCATGAAGCTGGCATCGACTTTGATCTGATGGACGTCTGCGACATCTTCCGCGACACCCCATACTTCGTGAATCTCAAGCCCGGCGGCGACTATGTGGCCAAAGACCTCTACGAAGCCGGTGGCGTTCCGATCGTGATGAAGGAACTGCAAAAGGCCGGTCTGATCCACGAGGACTGCATGACCGCTTCCGGCCGCACCATCGGCGAAGAGCTCGACATGATCCGTGGCGAGGCTGACGGCAAGGTCATCTACCCTGTCGAAACACCCATCACCCCGACCGGCGGCGTTGTGGGCCTGCAGGGCAACCTTGCCCCTGAAGGTGCCATCGTGAAGGTTGCTGGCATGTCCGCAGACGAGCAGGAATTTACCGGCCCCGCCCGAGTCTTCGAATGTGAGGAAGACGCCTTCGAGGCCGTAAAGGCCCGCCAGTACAAGGAAGGCGAGGTCATCGTCATCCGCAACGAAGGCCCCGCAGGCGGCCCCGGCATGCGCGAGATGCTGGCAACGACCGCCGCCCTTTCTGGTCAGGGCATGGGCAAGAAGGTGGCGCTGATCACGGACGGACGCTTCTCAGGCGCGACACGCGGGTTCTGCGTGGGCCACGTCGGGCCAGAGGCTGCCCATGGCGGCCCCATCGGCCTTCTGCAGAACGGCGACATGATCACCATCAATGCCAAGACCGGCGAGTTGTCGGTCGCTCTCTCGGATGAGGAACTCAAGACCCGCCGCGAGAACTGGAAAGGTCCGCGCAAGACGATCTATGCCTCCGGCGCGCTTTACAA
>CAXQAV010000005.1:0-15014 GCA_964221795.1 Luminiphilus sp.
ACCCCAGCATTTTCCATTGCAGCACGGGTCACGGCAATGCGCCGGTCATATTCGGTCTGGGTGAATGGCGCATTCTCTATCGGCATGTTGATCCCATTGATCTTGATGCAGCACACAGGGGCTGCGATTGACAGCGTGCTTGGCCGCGTGGTGTTCTTCTGCACAGTGGTGAACAAATGTCGCCTGCGTCAATCATGAATACGAACGGGGCTGGGATGTCTGCGACGTTGAGTATCGGGATCGAGGATGTTTGGGCCGCGCAAAAGCGGATCAAAGGTGTTGCCGACAATACCCCAATGATTCCCTCGCCCTTCATGAGCCATGTGGCGGGGCATGATTTCTTGATGAAGATGGAGATCATGCAGCCCATCGGCGCTTTCAAGCTGCGCGGTGCGATGTCGGCGGTCATGGCGCTGCCTGATCACGTCACAGGCGTGACCTGCTGCTCGACAGGCAATCACGGACGCGGTGTGGCCTATGCCGCAAATCTACGTGGTATCAAGGCTGTGATCTGCATGTCCCAACTCGTGCCGCAGGCCAAAGTCGACGGCATCCGCGCGCTTGGTGCGGATGTCAGGATCATTGGCAGATCTCAGGATGACGCCATGGCAGAAAGCAAGCGCCTCTGTGACGCGGAGGGGCTGGTCGAGATCTCCCCTTTCGACGATCCGAATGTCATCTCGGGCCAAGGCACGATCGGGCTAGAGATGATGGACCAGCGACCCGATCTGCAAACTCTGCTCGTGCCACTTTCCGGCGGTGGGCTTGCAGCGGGTGTTGCCGTGGCTGCAAAGTCGGTCAAGCCCGATATCCGCGTCATTGGCGTTTCGATGGACCGCGGTGCGGCGATGCATGCTTCGATCAAAGCCGGCCATCCTGTGGAGGTGCCCGAATACGCCTCTCTTGCAGACTCGTTGGGCGGGGGCATCGGACTGAACAACCAATTGAGCTTTCCGCTCTGCCGCGATCTGCTAGATGATACCCTCCTCGTGACCGAGGACGAGATACGCGATGCCATGCAAGTGATGTTCTTCGAAGACCGGATAGTGGCAGAGGGTGCCTGTGTAGTCGGGCATGCCGCCATGCTTTCAGGCAAGTTACCCCAAATCGCTGGCCCGACGGCAACTATCATCACAGGGCGCAATCTGGATATGGCGCATTTTCTTTCAATCATCACCGGTGAGGATGTCCGACTTGGAGATCTGTTGCTGAAAGGAAAACGTTATGGCGCGTGACATTCGCATCGTCACTGAGGCCGAATTGCGTCAGGTTGTCGCCCTCGATCTCACGATGGTCGATGTGATTGAAAGGGCTTTCTCAGCACTTGGTGATGGCAAAGTCGTCATGCCACCGATCCTGTCGATGGAGCTAGCCGAAGCGAACGGCGAGGTGGATGTCAAAACGGCTTATATCCCAGGTTTTGACAGTTTTGCCATCAAGGTCAGCCCGGGTTTTTTCAATAACCCTGCTCTTGGATTGCCCAGCCTGAATGGATTGATGATCCTGTTTTCCGCCAAGACCGGTTTGGTCGAGGCGGTCTTCCTCGATAACGGATATCTGACCGATATCCGCACAGCCGCCGCCGGCGCCGTTGCCGCACGTTTTCTGGCACCTCAAAATGTGCAAACAGCTGGTGTAATCGGGACCGGCGTGCAGGCACGGCTGCAGATGCAGGCCGCCCATCTGGTCCGGCCTTTCAGTCGATTACTGGTGTGGGGACGCAACAGACAGAAAGCCGAGACATGCGCGGCTGATCTAGCAGCCAGCCTTGGCGTAGAAACCCTCGCGGTTTCCAACCCCGAAGCACTGGTTGCGCAAAGCCAGCTTGTCGTCACCACAACACCTGCCCGTGAGCCGGTCATCAAGGCAGACTGGCTCCACCCTTGCCTGCACATTACTGCGATGGGCGCGGACCAGATAGGCAAGAACGAAATTGATCCACGGGCACTCGGCACCTGTGATCTCTATGTTTGTGACAGTGTCAGCCAGTGTGAAGTTTCAGGTGAACTGGAGGCAGCACTGGCGCAAGGTCTATGGACCAAAGGTAGACCGCCTGAGCTGGGGCAAATCATTAAGGGAGCGCGCCAGGGTAGAGCATCTGACGGCCAGATCACAATTTGCGATCTGACCGGAACCGGTGCACAGGACACTGCTATCGCCACGCAAGTCCACACGACAATCGGAGACTTCGGGACATCGATCCGCGCCTGATGCTCGCCAAATGACTGGAAATCGTCGCGCCAGCCCGCTAGGCTTTCATGTATTCTGGCAATAAAGGCATTGCGCGCTGCTGCCGGATAGAGCGGGGCTATCTGCCGCCAAGCGCGCAAATGGCTCCACAAATTTGACCATCCGGCCGCGCGCCGCCAATCAGATCAGGTGAGCCTTTGCTACATAATGACCAACTTTCCCAATGGGACCGAGAGAACTTCTTTCACCCCTCGACCCATTTGGGTCAACACGCCCGTGGCGAGACTGCAACTCGCATAATCCGCACCGCCAGCGGTTGTCACATAGAAGACCGCGAGGGCAATAAACTGCTCGACGCGTTCGCTGGGCTTTACTGCGTGAATGTCGGCTATGGCCGTCAGGAAATCGCCGAGGCAATTGCCGATCAGGCACGCGAACTTGCCTATTATCATGCCTATGTAGGGCACGGAACAGAAGCCTCAGTCACATTGTCAAAGATGATCCTCGACCGCGAGACGGATCACATGTCGAAAGTCTATTTTGGTCTGGGCGGATCTGACGCCAACGAGACCAATGTCAAACTGATCTGGTACTACAACAACATCCTTTGCCGCCCCGAGAAAAAGAAGATCATCTCGCGCTGGCGCGGCTATCACGGATCGGGGCTGGTGACGGGGTCGCTCACGGGGCTGGAGCTGTTCCACAAGAAATTCGATCTACCACTCGCGCAGGTGATCCATACCGACGCGCCCTATTATTTCCGGCGCACAGACACGGCACAGACGGAAGACCAGTTTGTCGCGCAATGCGTTGCGTCACTGGAAGAACTGATCGCCCGCGAGGGGGCCGACACAATTGCTGCCTTCATCGGGGAACCTGTTCTGGGAACAGGCGGAATCGTCCCGCCGCCCGCTGGCTATTGGGACGCCATTCAGGCAGTGTTGCGCAAGCACGATATCCTGCTCGTCGCGGATGAGGTCGTGACCGGTTTCGGGCGCCTGGGAACCATGTTCGGCAGCACCCACTATGGCATGACCCCCGACATCATCACCGTCGCCAAGGGCCTTACCTCGGCCTATGCGCCGCTGTCCGGCTCAATCGTGTCTGAAAAGGTCTGGGCGGTTCTAGAGCAGGGAACGGACGAAAACGGACCGATCGGACACGGGTGGACTTACTCGGCCCATCCCATCGGGGCGGCGGCCGGTGTTGCCAACCTCAAACTACTCGATGATCTGGGCCTGATCAGCAATGCAGGCTCTGTTGGCGCATATCTGAACCAGACGATGCAGGAGGCTCTGGGTGACCATACTCATGTCGGCGAGATTCGCGGCGAAGGGATGCTTTGCGCGGTAGAGTTCGTCAAGGACCGCGACAGCCGCACCTTCTTTGATGCCAACGGCAAGATCGGACCGCAGATCGCAGCGGCACTGCTTGCACAAGGCGTCATAGGTCGCGCCATGCCCCAAGGCGATATCCTTGGATTTGCGCCCCCCTTCTGTCTGACAAAGGCTGAAGCGGATGAGGTTGTCACCAAAACCATCAAGGCGGTGAATACCGTCTTTCAGAAATAGGATAACGCCATGAAACCTGAACGGCCGCAGCACAGCGCACCCGCCACCGCAGACGAGATGCGCGCCGCGCGGCCGGTCATCTGCTATCAGCCCGAGACCTTGCCCCAACCTGTTTTAGCGACGATGAAGGCGTTGCGCGGCGAGGCGAGCCAGACCGGCAAGATCGTCATAGCCCCACGCGACGCAGGCTGTATCGAAGTGCCAGCTGGTGCCTTCTTCCGTATCTCTTCTGTTGATGGCCCGCAGGTGGGCGACCTGAACCTCTGGAACGCCCACGACCTGACTGAACGGTTCTACTCTGGCAAAACAAGGGCCTTGCACGGCACCCATTTGTCTACTGGCGACCGCATGTGGTCCAGTTTCCCCGCCATGCGCCCAATGGCCACGATCGTGGATGATACACTGGACTGGTACGGGTTCGATGCCTTCGGAGGTTCGGTTCACGATGTGATCGGCACCCGCTGCGACCCTTATACTGGACGGCTGCTGTCAGGGGCCGATTATCACTATTGCTGCCATTCCAACCTGACCCGCGCCCTTGCAGCCCATACCGGCCTGCCCTTGCACCAAGCAGAGGTCCATGTGCATGATGTCCTGAACGTTTTCATGTGTACTGGCTTTACTCGCGACACGGGCCAGTACTTCATGAAGGCCAGTCCCGTCCGCCCCGGTGATTATTTGGAATTCTTCGCCGAGATTGATTTGCTCGTCGGCCTTTCTGCCTGCCCAGGCGGCGATTGTTCCTCGGAACATTCGTCGGATACCGCAGCCTGCTATCCGATAGAGATCACCGTCTGGGATCCCGGAGAGAGTGCGCGAAACACGCATCAGGTGCCGCAATTGAACCCTTACAGCCGCAATCATGGCGTAAGCTGATCACGACGACCCAGGGAGATGTCATCATGCTGAAAAAACCATTGGCCATGTAGGATCGTTCATGCATCTAGTGGCCAATCCCCATCGATGCGGCGGCAAGCTTGCACCCTCGGCGCCCTACCCGTCTACGGATCCGGCACGGGTGGCGGCACTTCTGCGATACTGCCCGAAAGCGGCACAAACACCTTTGGCAGATGCAACCGGTTTGGCTCCGGTTTCCGCCTTCTGGATCAAGGATGAACGCACACGGATGGGGCTGGGGTCTTTCAAGGCACTGGGGGCTGCATACGTGATCGCAGGACAGGCAGCTGAGATTGACGCTACCCCTGACCACAAGACGCTCGCGGGACACACCTACGTAACCGCCAGCGCCGGCAATCACGGCATGAGCGTGGCCGCAGGGGCCCGGATCTTCGGCGCAAAGGCGGTCGTCTATATAGCGAAAACTGTGCCAGAAAGCTTTGCCGACCGCCTGCGCGATCAGGGGGCCGATGTCGTCCGCCAAGGTGTCGATTACGCGGCCTCGATGCTGGCTGCACAAGATACAGCCGAGGCGAACGGCTGGACTCTGCTGTCGGATAGTTCGTGGGACGGCTATACGGATTTGCCCTACATCCTGATGGAAGGCTACCTGCAAATGGCTGCCGAGGCTGTTGCGCAGTGCCCCGAAGTCCCGACACATGTCTTCCTGCAAGCAGGCGTTGGTGGATTGGCTGGTGCAGTGGCCGCCTATCTGCGCAAAGCGTGGGGCGACAAGATGCAAATCATCGTGGTCGAACCGGATGCAGCGCCTGCCCTGCAAGCCAGCATTGTTGCCGGAGAATGTGTCTTTGCGGACGGCCCTGACAGTGTAATGGGTCGGCTGGACTGCAAGGAGCCCTCACTCATCGCGTTGAATGGTCTCGCGCGGGATGCCGACAGATTTCTGACGTTGACTGATGAAGAAGTGAAATCGCCGTTGACTGTAATGGCAGTTGCGGGATTTGCAACCACTGCGTCAGGCGGCGCCGGCGTGGCTGCAGCGATGAATGAAGATGTGCGCAACGCGCTGGAGATCGGCCCCGACGCCCGTGTGCTGTGCATTTTGTCAGAGGTGGCTGATTGAGAGGTTTTCTTCCTTCTGAGTTTGCCGCAAGGACGGCGAAGGCGCAGGCCAGAATGGCCGAAACTGATTTGGCAGCACTGCTCCTTACTACCGAACCCGAAGTCCGCTACTTTACCGGATACCTCACACGCTTTTGGGAAAGCCCCACCCGACCTTGGTACTTGATTGTGCCCGCGGTCGGAAAACCAATTGCAGTCATCCCCTCAATCGGTGCGGCGTTGATGGGTCAGACCTGGATTGACGACATCCGCACGTGGCGCGCGCCTGATTTGGACGACGATGGTGTGTCGTTGTTGATCGACACTCTGAATGAAGTGGCGAAGGGTGGGCGTGTTGCAATCCCTGATGGCCATGAAACCCACGTCCGCATGCCACGCGCCGATCTGGCCCGTGTCGAACAAACGATCAGACTGGTGTCTGATGATGGGATTATGCGCCGCCTCAGGATGGTAAAAACTGACGCCGAAATCGCGAAGGTTGCCGAGGCTTGCGCGATCGCAGGACGAGCATTTGCTCGCGTGCCGGAGATCGCGGACGCCGGTACCGCGCTCGAGCATATATTCCGGCAGTTTCAAATGCTCTGTCTGGAGGAAGGCGCCGATTGGGTGCCGTACTTGGCAGGAGGGGCCAGTCAAGGCGGCTATGGCGATGTGATTTCGCCCGCCACGGATACCCCTCTTGCCAATGGCGACGTGTTGATGCTGGACACAGGCCTCGTTCACGATGGGTATTTTTGTGACTACGACCGCAACTGGTCGGTCGGCCCTGCCAGCAAAAAGGTCAAGGATGCCTATGCGTGCCTGATCACTGCGGTAGACGCCGCGTTCGAAGCCGCCAAACCGGGCGTGACCGCTGCGGACCTGTACCATGCGATGAATGCGGTCTTGTCGATTGCTGAAGGCGATACGGACGCAGGGCGGCTCGGGCACGGGCTTGGCATGTCGCTTACGGAATGGCCTTCGCTCATCCCAACGGATCAAACCCTTCTTGAGACCGGTATGATCTTGACGCTGGAGCCCGGCATCGCCGTTGGTGACAAGATTTTGGTTCACGAGGAAAATATCGTAATTACTGAAAACGGCGCCCGGTTTCTCAGCCCCAGCAGCGGCAGGGAGTTGCCGGTCCTATGACTATCCTGCCCTATGACTTGATCCCCGATGAAGACCTGCCAACACCAATTGGCATGATTGTCCTGCAGGCGGACGAGACACTGGAACCCGAGTTTCATTGTAGTTTCGC
Source organism: Luminiphilus sp. (assembly GCA_964221795.1). Taxonomy (GTDB): domain Bacteria; phylum Pseudomonadota; class Alphaproteobacteria; order Rhodobacterales; family Rhodobacteraceae; genus Yoonia. The sequence continues at coordinate 6,982 of CAXQAV010000005.1, forward strand.
CGATACCAACGCTGCTCTATACGTTAGTCGGATACCTAGCTCCCACGAAGTGACCGCCGATACGCTTGGCGCAATGGAGAGCCAAATTGCGGTTTCTGCAGATCTTTTCCCGAAGTCGCTCGAATTTGCTGTCGTCGGCTACGGTTGCACCTCTGCCAGCGCAATTATCGGCTCCGATGCGGTGGCCGCACTCGTGCGTCAATCATGCAACGTGGCCGAGGTCACAAACCCACTTCGCGCAGCGATTGCCTTTGCGCAGGAACACAACCTGTCGCGACTGGCATTGCTGTCTCCATATATTGCCGAAGTGAATCTTTCTCTGCGCAAGGCATTTGCAAATGCGGGCCTTTCCTTTGACGTCTTCGGCACTTTCGGAGAGGCCGAAGAAGCTAAGGTGGCGCGGATTGCTGAGCGGTCAATCATTGATGCCGCCGTCAAGCTGGGTTTGGACCCGCAAGTCGAGGGAGTTTTCCTCAGTTGCACAAATCTTAAGACTCGCACAGCCATTCCCCAGATTGCTGCAAAAACCGGCAAGCCTGTTTTTTCAAGCAACTCCGCACTTTCATGGCATATGAAAAAATGTGCCAAATTATGCAATATCAATTAGTTAGCCATATGTTCTGTGTTCTTACTTGCGACCTGCAGATACGAATGTTCTTATTGGCGACAACAAGGATCGAAAAAGTCGATCCACAAGAAAAGGGGAGACTCCTGTGACCGATTTGGCCAATGACCAGTCGTTCGTGAAGTTTGATCGCGTTCAAAAGTCCTATGACGGTGAAAACCTCGTCGTGAAAGATCTCAACCTCGCGATGCCGAAGGGGGAGTTTCTGACTATGCTTGGGCCGTCGGGGTCGGGCAAGACGACCTGCCTGATGATGCTTGCCGGTTTTGAAACTGCAACACATGGCGAGATCCTTTTGGACGGCAAGCCGATCAACAATATTCCGCCCCACAAACGCGGTATCGGGATGGTGTTCCAGAACTACGCCCTCTTCCCGCATATGACCGTGGCAGAGAACCTTGCCTTTCCGCTAGAGGTGCGCAAACTCGACAAGTCAGTGCGTGAGGAAAAGGTAAAGCGGGCGCTTGATATGGTGCAGATGGGGGCCTTTGGCGGCCGCCGGCCTGCACAGCTTTCGGGTGGTCAGCAGCAGCGGATCGCTTTGGCTCGTGCGCTGGTGTTCGAGCCCGAACTAGTCTTGATGGACGAACCGCTCGGCGCATTGGACAAACAGTTGCGCGAGCACATGCAGTTCGAGATCACCAGGCTTGCGCACGACCTTGGTATTACGACGGTTTACGTCACCCACGACCAGACGGAAGCTCTGACAATGTCTGACCGCGTGGCTGTCTTTGAAGACGGGCGCATCCAACAGCTCGCGCCGCCAGACACGCTCTATGAGGAGCCGGAAAACAGCTTCGTGGCCCAATTCATTGGCGAAAACAACACTTTGGAAGGCGTTGTGACCGCCATGCAAGGGACCGATGTCTGCGAAGTGAAATTGGACGGGGGTGAAGTCATCAAAGCAAAGCCGGTCAACGTCTCTAGCGTAGGTGACCGCACCCGCGTTTCGATCCGCCCTGAACGCGTCGAAATGAATAAAGAGCGTCTTCAGGAAGGCGCGCACACGCTCAAGGCCGAAGTGCTTGAATTCATCTATATGGGCGACATCTTTCGCACCCGCTTGCGCGTGGCCGGCAACGAGGAATTTGTCGTCAAGACACGTAACGCACCAGACCAACCACGTCTGACCCCTGGAACGCAGCTTGAGATTGGCTGGCTTCCCGAGGATTGTCGTGCGCTGGATGCATAACAGTAATTCTTGCCGTGCGCGGTTGCGCCGCGTCTTGCAAGTAGTCGGGCAAACTCGTGACCCGCGACGAAAATCACGAGAGAAATTTGGGAGTTACTATGAAAAAGACAAAAATTGTATCAGCGGTGTCTGTCCTCAGCCTGACGGCAGGGCTGGCACACGCCGGTGGCCATATGGCCAACGATATGACGCTGGTCAGCTGGGGCGGCGCCTATCAGCAAAGCCAGATCAGCGCGTACACTGATCCTTACACAGCCATGAACGATGGCGTGACGGTTACCTGGGATGAAAGCTCGGCGGAAGCCGTGGCAAAGCTGCGCGCAATGAACGAAGCGGGCAACATCACATGGGACGTTGTTGACGTCGTTGCAGCTGACGCGTTGCGCCTGTGCGACGAAGGCCTGGCCATGGAGATTGATGCTGACGAACAACTTGCTCCGGCGCCTGACGGTACGTCTGCAGAAGATGACTTTGGTGATCTGCTGGTTGGCGACTGCTTCATTCCACAGATCGTTTACTCGACCACTTTCGGCTACCGTACAGACATGGTGCCTGAAGGCGTCGAAGCGCCAAACGATATCTGCGACGTCTTCGACCTGGAAACATATCCCGGCATGCGCGCACTGGAGAAGCGTCCGATCAACAACGTCGAATGGGCTCTCCTCTGCGATGGCGTCGCGAAGGAAGACGTCTATGACGTTCTGGCAACAGAAGAAGGTCAAGAGCAGGCATTGGCCAAGCTCGACACCATCAAGGATAGCGTGATCTGGTGGTCCGCTGGTGCTGACACACCTCAGCTGCTGGCTGACGGCGAAGTCTTTATCGGTTCGACTTACAACGGCCGTCTGTTCGCTGCCATCGAAGAGCAGGGTCAGCCAATAGGCATGATGTGGGACGCGCAGGTCTTTGACCTGGATGGCTGGATCATCCCAGAAGGTCTGACCGAGGACCGTCGGGCCCGCGCGCTAGACTTTGTCTACTTCGCGACCGACACACAGCGTCTCGCAGATCAGGCCAAGTACATCTCGTATGGTCCTGCACGTCTGTCGTCGGCACCACTGGTAGGTCAGCACGCAACACTGGGTATCGACATGGCACAGCACATGCCGACCGATCCGGAAAATGCAAAGAACACGTTCCTCTACAACTACGAGTTCTGGGCTGACTATCGCGACGACATCGATGCGAAATTCCAGGCTTGGCTGGCGCAATAAGCCTTTGTCTTTCGGGAAGGGCCGCATTTGGCCCTTCCCACTGTGAATCACCTACGAACCGGCCAGCATAGGCCGGAGACCAAAATCAAGAATTTACCGACGGGGAAGATATGAGTGATACGACATCCTCCGGCCCAATGCTCGCCGCTGATGGTACGCCGCTAAAGACGAGTCTCGCGCGCGCTCTCCGCCGCCAGAAGATTCGCGCGCTAGCATTGATCTTGCCACTTCTGCTGTTTGTGATGATCACCTTCATCATCCCGATCGCGACCATGCTGTTCCGGTCTGTCGAAAACCAGATCGTGTCTGCCACCATTCCCGAAGCGACAGCAGCACTGCAGGCTTGGGACGAGACATCGGGAGAGCCCCCCGCCGAAAATGTCTATCAAGCGCTATTCTTTGACCTCTTCAAAGCCGCTGAAGCCAAAGAACACACCAAACTCGGCACCCGTCTGAACTATGAACAGACCGGCACTTCTTCGCTTTTCCGCACCTCTGGCCGGAACCTCGATGATGTGGGTGAAGAGTGGCAGGACCCGATTGAAGACATCGCCCCAGCTCTCGAAGACGGGGAGACTTGGTATGCCATGATGTCGGGCGATGGTAGCAACGACTTGCTCGAAGCACGCCGGGCCCTTTGGAACGAAATGGTGCCTGACGAGTTTAATGGTGAAGTAGGCCTGACGCTCTCTGACGACGTGGCTGAGATGCTACCTTTGACCTCGGCGGCCTACGCCGACTGGGCCATATTCGAGGCCTTGGAAGAGGAACGTGACATCGCAACACGGGATCCATGGGAGACCGTCTACGCCGCCCTCGGTCTTGATCTTCGCAACCCCGACACTGTTGCTGCGGTCAACGCCTACGCGGGCCCCCACGCCGCAGACCTACAACTGGTGATAGCGAACCTGGATCAGCTGCCGGATCTGATGTTCCGCGACGCCTTCATGGATCTCGACGAAGACTGGCTTGATCCCGAGGTCTGGCAGACGATCAAGATCTACAGCCCCGATTACACGTCTGGCTACTTTTTGAATGCCATCGATATGGAAAAAGGGCCCGAAGGCGCACAGATGCGCCCCGAGAACCAGCAAATCTATATCACGCTGTTCATCCGTACATTGTGGATGTCACTCGTGATCACCGGCAGTTGTATCCTGCTTGGCTATCCAGTTGCGTGGCTGCTGGCGAACCTGCCTCTGCGGACGGCCAATGTGCTTATGATCCTCGTATTGCTCCCCTTCTGGACATCACTACTGGTGCGGACATCTGCATGGAAAGTGCTATTGCAGCAGCAAGGTGTCATCAACGAGATCCTTGTCTGGCTCGGCTTTGTGGATGACGCGAACCGGCTAATCCTGATGAACAATGCCACAGGCACCGTGATCGCAATGACGCATATCCTGCTGCCGTTTATGATCCTGCCGCTCTATTCGGTGATGAAGACCATTCCGCCCAGCTACTTGCGCGCAGCCAAGAGCCTTGGTGCCACGAACTGGACGGCCTTCTGGCGAGTCTATTTCCCGCAGTCGGTCCCGGGTATTGGCGCAGGGTCGATCCTCGTCTTCATCCTGTCGATCGGGTATTATATCACCCCCGAGATCGTAGGTGGTACAAGCGGCGTATTCATCTCGAACCGGATCGCTTACCACATCTCCAGCTCGCTGAACTGGGGGCTGGCGGCAGCGCTAGGGACGATCCTGTTGGCTGTGGTGCTGGTACTTTACTGGCTCTACGACCGGATCGTCGGCATCGACAACGTGAAATTGGGAGGCTGAACGAATGGCATATGTTGGACCTATTGTTCGCCCGAACCTGATGAGCTTCACCGCGCCCTGCACTGCGGGGCTTGCAGCGGCATTCGGCTTTGTTGTCGGCAACGCCTTTGGCACCCCGCTTGTCGGCGCGATAATCGGCGCAGGTTTCGGCTTTGCACTTGCATATGTGTTGCACCAGTTTTCGGTGCCGCGCACCGCGGGACGTTGGGCCACGATAGGCTTGCTCGCTGTTGTCGGTCTGTTGCTGACAAACCTTGGCGGCGCAATTGCGGCCGCCCTGATTGGTGCGGTGCTGAGCTGGTTCGTCTACTGGCTTGACACGGGCGACTATCGCAAGAACGTGCCGATCTACTACACGGCACGCGAGACGCTTTGGTACAATACGTTCCTGTTCATCTGTGGGCTTGTGTTCTTCTTCCTGATCGCGCCGCTGCTTCCTGTAATGTGGCTGTCCTTCAATGCAGAAGATTTCTTCACCTTCACGCCCGAAATGCTGTCATTTGATCCGGCAGGATATTCGCTCAAGCACTATGAGGATTTCCTCGGGACGGATGAATGGATGGTGCCGCTCAAGAACTCGCTGATCATCGCGCCTATCGCAACGCTGATATCGGTGAGCCTTGGCACGCTGGCTGCCATTGGCCTTTCGCAGAGCCACGTTCCCGGGCGTCAGTGGATCATGGCCATCATGATCTCGCCCATGATCGTGCCGTTGATCATCTCGGCCACAGGTATGTTTTTTTTCTACGCGCCACTGGGCAACTGGCTGGAAGCGAACCTTGGACTGAACCAATCATTCGTTGGTTACGTAAAGGTCATTCTGGCGCATGCCGTTCTGGGTGTTCCGTTCGTAATCATCACGGTGACGGCAACGCTGGTAGGCTTTGACAACTCGCTGACGCGGGCGGCGGCCAACATGGGGGCGAACCCTGTGACGACCTTCTTCCGCGTGCAGATGCCATTGATCCTGCCAGGAGTGATCTCGGGCGGCCTCTTTGCCTTCATCACCTCGTTTGACGAAGTGGTTGTGGTCCTGTTCGTTGGCTCGGCCCAGCAGCAGACCTTGCCATGGCAGATGTTCACCGGCCTGCGCGAGCAGATCAGCCCGACCATTCTGGCGGCGGCGACGATCCTTGTGACGATCTCGATCCTGCTTCTGACGACGGTGGAGCTGTTGCGTCGCCGGTCCGAACGGTTGCGGGGCCTTTCACCCGGTTGATCCTCAGCAAACGATTATCAAAGCGCCCGGTCCCAATGATCGGGCGTTTTCTTTTCTTGACCGGCCTGCTCCAATTTTCTAACCGTAAGGTGTGACAGCTGCCGCGATGGCGTCGCGGCCTCGCCCCCCTGTCATGGTCCTGATGTGACCTGCCCGTCCTGTACGCCGGGACGTGTAGCCGGACACATCAGAAAACGCGTCCGGCATGTGACAAGGATGCAAAAATGACCGACCTCAGCAACCGGCCAGAGTTCTTTACCTGCCACAACGGCGACAAGGCGACGCTGCCTTTTTCCAAAGATGAATACGCCCGCCGCCTTACCAAACTGCGGGCCATCATGGCAGCCCGCGATGTCCCCGTTGTGCTGCTGACCTCGATGCAGAACATCGCCTACTACTCGGGCTTTCTCTACTGTTCCTTTGGGCGACCCTACGGCTGTGTTGTTACTCAGGATGCCTGTTCGACGGTGTCGGCAAACATTGACGCGGGCCAGCCGTGGCGGCGCTCGGTCGAGGACAACGTGATTTACACCGACTGGAAGCGGAACAATTACTGGCGTGCTGTCGCCAGCCTGACAGGCAATGCCAAGCGTATCGGCGTCGAGGGCGACCACATGACCCTCGCCGCACGTCAGACCGCTTTGCAGATGCTGGGCAGCCCAGAATTCATCGACATCGCACCGGATACAATGAAGGCCCGCATGGTCAAGTCCGCCGAGGAAATTGCATTGATCAAGGGCGGCGCACGCACCGCCGATATCGGCGGTGAGGCCATCCACGCCGCGATTAGCGCAGGCGCAACCGAGATCGAGATCGCAATGGCCGGACGTGACGCGATGGAGGCCCATATCGCCAGCACCTATCCCGAGGCCGAATACCGAGACACCTGGGTGTGGTTCCAGTCGGGTCTCAACACCGACGGTGCCCACAACCCCGTGACCAGCCGCACATTGCAGCCGGGTGATATTCTGTCGCTGAATACCTTTCCGATGATCTCGGGTTACTACACCGCATTGGAACGCACGCTGTTTCTTGGCGAGCCGGACGCAGATAGCCTGCGCCTATGGCAGGCGAATGTAGCCGCGCATGAACTCGGCATCAGCCTGATTAAGGAAGGTGCCACATGTTCCAGTATCACAGCCGAGATCAACCGTTTCTTTGCCGATGAAGGGCTGCTGCAATACCGCTCGTTCGGCTATGGCCATTCCTTCGGAATTCTCAGCCACTACTATGGCCGTGAGGCAGGTCTCGAACTGCGCGAAGATATAGACACGGTTCTGGAGCCCGGCATGGTTGTCTCGATGGAACCAATGCTTTGGGTTCCCGAAGGTCAACCGGGCGCTGGCGGATACCGCGAGCATGACATTCTGGTCATTGGTGAGGATGCCGTCGAAAACATTACCAAGTTCCCTTACGGACCCACGCACAATATCATCGCGGCATAGCGACTTAAACGCCGCTGCGGCTCTCGGGCGCCTAAGGAAAGTCGCGTCAAATGGATCGGAGGCCATCTGGTCTCCGGTTTCCAGTTACATCGAGGACTAGGTTGCAACTGAGGCGACATGAGAATAGTTGTGCGCAAGTCCAGTCGTGGTTGGCCTTGCCCAATTGAACTCTGCCACGACCAGTCAGTTGTCCTGATGACCTACCGCCTCTCCGCTCAAGACCAAGATCGAAGTGCTGATGTGATCTTCTTGGTGAGCCTTTCAAAGCGAGACAGGATTGAAGATGCTTTTATGCATAGTTCGTTTCCTTCATTCAGCGCCAAAAGATCAGGGGGTGGTGTCAGACCAATTCTAACCAGTCTCCGCAGGGACAGTGTTGATGTCTCTTATGCCGCGCAGAGACCGCGCCACTCGGCGAGAGCGGCGGAGTGGTTCAGCTTGAAGTGGTTTCGCTTGGAGAGGCTGCGTTCCTGGTTGAAGTGGTTGAAGACGGAGGCGTGAACGGCGGCGAACGTTTGAAGACTTCGCATGCGCCGGAAGCGGAGCATGGCCCGCTCCCT
>CAXQAV010000006.1:0-6124 GCA_964221795.1 Luminiphilus sp.
GTGCGGGTCTGCTTGAAGTGGTCTCGGCTGGTGAGACTGCGTTCCTGGTTGAAGACAGAGGCATGGACGGCGGCGAACTTTTGAAGACTTCGCATGCGCCGGAAGCGGAGTATGGCCCGCTCCCTTCGTCGGAATGGCAGGTGCGAATTCTCGGCTCGCTTGTTGAGCCAGCGACCCGTTTCTTGGAGATCCGGCGTGCCGATTTCTTTGAGTGCTGCAACGTATGAGCACAATTTGTCCGTCACAAAAGGGCGGGGAGCGGACGTTCGCTGCGTACGCGAGATCAGCTGAACACGAAGCGAAAATCAGACTTTCTTTGCGCCTGTAATAGTTAGCCGGACGGCATTCGGAGTTGGACGCGCTCTCTCTTCGTCTGAAGCTCACTGGCGGGCGCGAAGTATGGCGACCGCAAATACACTTCTTTGATGTTTCGGCAGACATTTGTGACGCAACGCTGACTGTGCGTCCATTATGCTATGGCACAGATAGCGTTTGGCAGGCTCTGGGCAGGCTGTACCACAGCGACATGTGCAGGCCACTTCACTAGGATGATCGCACAGCTCTTTACAGCGTGCGCCTCGAGGGCATGCGGGAGGTCGGACACAGTCGTTGCGATGTGCCGCTCACTGTCTTTCGAGACATCGATGCAGACATCCACCGCGCTCTCGGCCGGAAGGCCCTGTTTTATCAATTTCCCCGAAATGCGCGCCGCTTGACCAACGGACATATAGAAAGCTGTTGTCGTGCCCGGCCCCGACAGTCGCGTGCAATCTGGCATTGGGTGTTCCACACACCCCGTGCCGGTCGCGATGACGAAGGTATCGGCCACGCCCCGTTCCGTCAGGCTGCGCCCAAGCGAGGCCGCGGCAGCCGAGGCGGCTGTAACACCCGGCACAATTTCGATGGGGACGCCTGCGGCTTGCGCGGCTGCGATCTCTTCTGTGGCGCGGCCGAAAATCGCAGGGTCGCCAGATTTGAGCCGTACGACGCTTCGGCCCTTTAGCGCTTCGGCCACGATCATGCAGCTGATCTTCTCCTGCGGCCATGCATGCGCGCCGACGACCTTGCCGACAAAGACCCGCTCAGCATCACGGCGAGCCAGTTCCAGTACCTCCGGATCGACAAGCCGGTCGTAGAAAATCACGTCAGCCTCTTGCAGGCGTTCAACTGCGCGCAGGGTGAGCAAGTCGCGCGCGCCGGGGCCAGCGCCGACCAGCGCGATATGACCACCCTTGTTCCGGTCCGGCGCACCACCTTCGGCGATCGCGTCCTTGATCATGCGCGCGGCCTCTCTTTCGGCCCCGCGTGCCCATGTCGCTGCCGCCTCGCCCTTGAACACCCACGCCCAGAACGCGCGGCGGCGATGACGCGCCACCTTTTGCGCGACCCGCGGGCGAAGGTTGCCTGCAAGGGCCGCCAAACCGCCAAGGTTCTGGGGCAGGAGCGCTTCTAGCTTTGTCTTGATATCGCGCGTGAGGACGGGCGCTGTCCCTTCGCTGCCGATGGCGACCACGATCGGATCGCGGTCGACGATTGCGGGCGTGGTCAAGTCGCAAAGGTCGGGCTGATCCACCACGTTGACGGGGCATCTTGCGGCTTTGGCTATACCATGTGCCGCAGCATCAAACCCCGGGCAGCCGGTGCCGATAAAGGCAAATGCGGCGTCTTCAAAGACTTCCGTAGAAAGCGTTTTGACCTGTGTCGCGCGCCCCGATCCGACAAGGCCCTGCAACTCGTCTTCCAATGCGGCGGCCACCAGAACGATCTCTGCATCCGTCTTGCAGATCAGCCGCGCCTTCTGCGCGGCCTGTTCACCGCCACCCACGATCACGACGCGGCGACCTGATGTGCGGATGAACATGGGAAAGGCTTTCATGGTTTTCTCCTTATGCCGCGTCGCGCGGCTGGCGCGCATGCCAGAGCTTGCGGGCTGTGTCGTGGTCTTCTGTCGTTCCGAGTGTGGCCAAAGCCGCAGCGGCTGTCCCAATGATGACTTGCTCATCAAAATCCGAGGGCCGCGTCAGGTCATAGGCGGCTGTGGGTTCGGCAAGCCTGCGTGTTTCGGCGATGAGGGCGTGGAAATTCCCCTCCCACGCCGCGCCATCCCGCAAACCGAAGGCCGCGATATCCTTTGCAGGATGCCGTTCGAACTCACCCCCGCCGCCTTTGATCACTGTCAGGTTCTGCCATCCCAGCAGGGCTGCGGCGTCGGCCTGCAGCAGGCGGTATGACGGGTGAAACACACCCTGAACGCTGGATGTGGCCTGTGCAGGGTTCAGCATCCGGCAAACCGTGTTGATGCAAGACCGCAGCCCCAGCACCTCACGCAGACGTAAGAGCGCAAAGAGCGCGGGGTGCATGGCTTCGAGCGGCAGATAGGCGATGCCGTCGCGTGCCAGCAGGGTCTCGGCCTCGTCCGGCGATGTGGCGACGTGGATGCCCGCTGCGGATAGCCCGTCACGCACCTTGTGATCGGCCCCGTTCCAACCATGCAGAAGAACCCGATGCCCTGCATCCGCCACCATCCGCGCGGACAGCAGGAACCATGGCGCGCCGCGCGTGCGGCCCGCAGCATAACAAGGCCAGTCGAGATCTGCCTTTGGCATCTCCGGCACCGCGGCCTGTGCGGCTTTTGCCAGTCCCGCAATTTCCTCCGCGGTCTCGCCCTTTATGCGCAGGAGCATCAACAGCGCGCCTACCGCCTCGGGGGCGGCATAGGGGTCAAGCATGATTTCCATCGCGGCGGTTGCTTCGTCCATGGTGAGTGACTGCGACCGCCCCGGCCCGCGCCCGAGGATTTGGACGAAGGGGGCGAGGCTCATTCCGCGGCCTCTTTGACGCGCATGCGGGCGAGCAGATCAGCAATTTCAGGGCGGCAAGACCCGCAGTTGGTCCCCGCCCCCAAGGCTTCGCCAATCTGCTCGACGGTCATCAACCCGTCAGTCTCGATCGCTGTGACAATCGTATTGATCCCGACGCCGAAACAGGAGCAGAGCGTCGGACCGGGGTTCGGGATTGATGCGGGCACACGGCCTGTCAGCGCATCGGCTGCATCCGTTCCTGGTAGCGTTGCCAGATAATCGCGCATCACAGCAATCGGTGTGCGCGCAACGTAAAGCGCGGCAATGATCTGGTCACCGTCGCGCAAGACAATCCGTGCTGATCCGCGTGCGGTGTCGATGACACAGGCTGCTGTCGCGGTAGGTGCGGAAAAAATACGTCGTGCTTCCGCTTCCCAATCGTCGATTGCGGTTGTCCCAGCCAGTTCCGCCCTGAAGCCCTGCGGCATCCGCGCTTTGGCCCAATAGGCGCAGTCCAGTGCCATATCGCCCTTTGACACGGCAAACCCGTACCATTCGGCATCGAACCGCGTGGCGGCGACCGTGCTTGCCTTGCTTTCTGGCTGTCCCGAGATCGGGTCTGTCGCTGGTGCAACGAGTGTATCAATCCGTGCGCAGCTCGCCGTTTCACCCGTCCAGTGGATCGGCGCGAAAAGTTGGCCCCTTTGCACGTCTTTCATGATCCGCGCCCGCAGGATCGCCTCGCCATACAAGTTGCTCAGCCGGACGAGGTCCGATGCCGCGACACCGATTGGTGCGGCGTCGTCAGGATGGATATCCACGAAGGGTTCGGGCAGATGCGCTGACAGGCGTGGCGACAGGGCCGTGCGGGTCATCGTGTGCCACTGGTCGCGCAACCGGCCCGTATTCAGGCGGAAAGGCGCGTCCGATGTTGCCACAGATACCGGTGCCTTGGCGGTCACCGCGATCAGTCGCGCTTTTCTGTCGGCATGGAAAAAGGCGCCATCCGCAAAGACACGGCCGCCCTGTCGCGCGTGCGTGACAGGCCAGCGCACGGGCTGGAATTGCGCATAGTCGGCGTCGGATATGTTGGAGAAAGCGGAGATATCGAAATCACGCCCGAACTGTCCGGCGATCCCGGAAAGCGCCGCATGCTCGCGGAAGATCTCGGCCGGATTGGCATAATCAAAAGCGCGGCCATAGCCCATGCGCCGCCCGACCTCGGCCAGAATGTCCCAATCCGCCCGCGCCTGCCCCGGCGCAGGCAGAACGCTGCGCTGGCGGCTGATGGTGCGGTCGGAGTTTGTGACAGTACCGTCTTTCTCAGCCCAAGCGGTTGCAGGCAGCAGGACTTCGGCGAGCCGCGCCGTGTCGGTTTTCGCCGTGATGTCGCTGACCACGGTAAAGGGGCAGTTGGCGATGGCCTCGCGCACCGCGTCCGCATCCGGCATCGAGACTGCAGGGTTCGTGTGGATGATCCAGAGGGCCTTGATCCGTCCGTCGGCGACGGCGCGGAACATGTCCACCGCCTTCAACCCTTGGCTGGTGGGCATTTGCGGCGCATCCCAGAACCCGCGCACCGCCGCGCGATGGTCGGCATTTTCCAGATCAAGGTGGCAGGCGAGCATATTGGCCAGCCCGCCCACCTCGCGCCCGCCCATGGCGTTGGGTTGGCCGGTGACTGAAAACGGCCCGCATCCGGGCTTGCCAATGCGCCCCGTCGCAAGGTGGCAATTCAGGATCGCATTGACCTTGTCTGTGCCAGAGGTCGACTGGTTGACACCCTGACTGTAGATGGTCACGACCCGCTCGGTCGTAATCCACAGATCGTAGAAAGCCTGCAAATCGGCAGCATCAAGTCCGGTGGGCGTGAGGTCATCGGCCTTTGCGGCGGCTATCGCCTCATCCTGTCCGACCAGATGCGCGGCAAAGGCGGGGTCGGTTGCCCCCTGCGCAGCAATCTCAGCCAAAAGCCCGTTGAAGAGCGCCACATCGCTGCCCGGTGCCAGCGCCAGATGCATGTCGGCATCCGCGCAACTTGCCGTACGGCGCGGGTCAATGACGACGATCTTTGTGCCGCGCGTCTGCCGAGCCGCGAGTAGCCGCTGGTAGAGCACAGGATGGCACCATGCGAGGTTCGAGCCGACCAGAACGACCAGATCGGCCGCGTCGATATCCTCATAGGTGCCGGGGATGGTGTCGGTGCCGAAGGCACGCCTGTGCCCCGCCACAGAGGAGGCCATACAGAGGCGCGAATTGGTGTCGATATTGGCGGAGCCGATGAACCCCTTCATCAGCTTGTTAGCGACATAGTAATCTTCGGTCAGCAACTGCCCTGAAACATAGAAGGCTACGCTATCTGGCCCGTGTTCGGCGACCGTCCACTTGAAGGTGTCTGCCACGAGATCAAGCGCACTGTCCCAATCGGTATCCTCTCCGCCAACCTGAGGGGCCAGCAAGCGTTTGTCCAGCCCGACGGTCTGACCAAGAGCCGATCCTTTCGAGCAGAGCCGACCGAAGTTGGCCGGATGGTTCGGATCGCCGCGCACATCCAGCCCGCCGTCGCCGCTGGGACGCAAGAGCACCCCGCAACCGACCCCGCAATAGGGACAGGTCGAGCGTGTCTCTGGCAGGCCGGACCCGTCCATCAGGCGGCACTCCGCGCAGCAAGCCCCGCGCCGTCGATCAGGATACGCTCGCCCTCGACCCGCACGGGGTAGGTGGCGATCTGCGCATCCTCACCCTTGGCCTGACCAGTGTTCAGATCAAACACCCAGTTGTGCAGCGGGCAGGTAATCGACTGGCCGTGGACGATCCCTTCGGAAAGCGGACCGCCCTTGTGCGGGCAACGATCTGCGGCGGCAAAAACCTCATCCGCGTCAGTGCGAAAGACCGCGATACACCCCAGCGCTGTCTTGAGTTTGCGCGCGCCACGCAGCGGGATGTCATCGATGTGACCAATATCAATCCAACTCATTCTGCGGCCTCCAGTGTCAGGTCGGCGAGCGGCTGATAACGCTCGGCTTTCTGGGCGTGTTCGGCCCATGGGTCTTTACGGTAGATGCTCTGCGACAGCTCGAAGGCAGCGATCAGGCGGGCACGTTCTTCGAGATCATCGACGACGCGTTCCTTGACCCAGTCGAGGCCGACTTTCGCGACCCATTTGTAGGGGCGGTCGAGGTATTTGGCGTTCTCGCGGTAGAGCTGGATGAAGGCGACGGTCAGATCAATGGCTTCCTGCTCGGTGGCGACATCGGCCAGACGTTCGGTCTCTTTCACGTCCATGCCAGCCGCGCCCGCGACACCGACCTGATAGCCGCTGT
>CAXQAV010000007.1:0-16177 GCA_964221795.1 Luminiphilus sp.
GGATATTGTGCAATCGCACCCCCTGCGACGTAGGCGGCCAGAAACGACCCGATCTGGTTGGCGGTCAACCCGACCTCCTGTCCGTAGATCGGACCGACCATGCGGAAGGAGGCGCTGGAGAGAGCCGCCACAAGCACCGCCGCCACCGCCATAGGCGAGCAGCGCCATGCCAGTTTCGGGCGAAGCCGTGTGGTCTTCGGGGTCTCCGGTTGTGGCAGCCGGGTCAGTGTCAGCGGAAGCAGCGAGGCACAACACAGGATCGTCAGCAGGTTGTAGGCGATATAGGTCTCGAGGTTGGCCAGCGCGCCAATCATGAACTGCGCAATGAAAGAGGCGCTGATATCGACGACGCGGTAGCTGCCCATCGCGCGCCCGCGGGTCTCGTTGGTGACTTTCGCCTGTAGCCATGCCTCGATCACTGTATAGCAACCCGCCACGCAGATGCCTGAGGCCACGCGGCAGACGGCCCATGCCAGCGGGTCGATCACCACCACATGCGCGGCCAGCCCGATCGCACCCATCGCTGTAAAGGCGGCAAAGGCGCGGCTGTGCCCAACATCCCCCATCAGGCGCGGGGCCCACCAGCACCCGATAAAGAAACCGACGAAATGTGCCGATCCGAGGAAACCGACTTCGGACTGGGAAAAGCCGCGGTCAAGTCCGGTCAGCGCGTCCAGCGGCCCGACACCGCCAGACGAAAGCTGGAGCAGCGTCACTGACAAAAACAGGGCCGCGAAAGAGATCATCATACGCATATATTTGAGCTATGCGCCTGTTGGCGGGCGGAGACTAGACCGTTTTCGACAAAGGGGCGTCGTCTTTCGCCATTTGCCATTGGCAATCCGCGCATTAGGGTCTGCGCGGCATCAGAACATGAAGGCAGACACGCGATGAGACAGCTCCCCCTTGGCCGCACGGATATTATGGTCAGCGAATGGTGCCTTGGCACGATGACCTATGGCAACCAGACCCCCGAGGACGACGCCCACCGCCAGATCGATATGGCGCTGGATGCGGGCATCAATTTCCTCGATACGGCCGAGATGTATCCGGTCAACCCGATCAGGGCCGAGACCGTGGGCCGCTCGGAAGAGGTCATCGGCAACTGGATCGCCAAGACGGGCCGCCGCGACGAGATTATCGTTGCAACCAAGGTGTCGGGCGACAACCCCGGCTGGGTGCGCGAGGGGCGCGGCTATGATGGTGACGTGATCCGCCAGACGGTGGACCAGTCGCTCAAGCGGTTGCAGACGGATGTGATCGACCTTTACCAGATGCACTGGCCGATCCGCGGCTCTTACATGTTCCGCCAGAACTGGACCTATGACCCCTCGGGCCAGAACCGCGCCGAAACCGTGGATCACATGAGGGATGTGCTTGAGGCGCTGGGCGAGGCAGTGAAGGCGGGCAAGATCCGTGCCATCGGCATGTCGAACGAAAGCTGCTGGGGCATGACCAAATGGATTGATCAGGCCGAAAGCGCAGGCCTGCCGCGGATGTCGAGCGTCCAGAACGAATATTCGCTACTCTGCCGTCTCTATGACACTGACATGGCCGAGATGGCGGTGAACGAGGATGTGACGCTCTTGTCCTTTTCGCCTCTGGCCTGCGGTGTGCTGACGGGCAAATACCAGAACGGGCAAGTGCCCGAGGGCAGCCGCATGTCGATCAATGGCAATCTGGGCGGTCGCGTGACCGAACGGCTCTGGCCTGTGACGCAGGTCTACCTCGATCTGGCGGCAAAGCACGGGCTTGATCCGGTACATATGGCGATGGCCTGGCAGCGCACGCGGCCTTTCCCTGTCTCGGCCATTTTCGGTGCGACGACAGCGGCGCAGCTCGAGCAGATCCTGTCGGGCAAGGATGTTGTCCTGTCCGATGATCTGGTGGCCGAGATTGATCAGGTGAACCGCGCCAATCCGATGCCTTACTAGGGGCAAAGTGCTGAGGGCGATGCCCTCAGCTTTGCGCGGCCGGTATCCAGAATCGCGGGCCAGGGTCGGTGATCTCTTCCAGACCCAGGGCGCGGTAGGCGGCTTTCGCCGAGGTGTTCTTGGGGTCGGTGCCGATGGAGATGCCTTTGGCCCCTAAAGCCTCCGCATGGTCCTGTGCGGCCATGATCAGTGCCTTACCGATCCCGCGGTTGCGGCGGTTCTCGGCGATGTAGAGGTGCTGGATATCCATGCGCGGTTGGCCGGAATGGATGACAGTCCAGCGCATGACACCGGCATAGCCGACGATCCGCTCCCCCTCGCGCGCAATGAATGCGGTGCCTTGTGCGTGCGGGCCGAAGAAGATGCCCTGCAACTGTTCGAGCGTGACTTGCGCGGTGTCGCCGTGGAAGGCCGAAAGCTCGCCAAGCAGGGCCTGGATACGCGTCAGATCGCGCGGGCTAGCTGGGGTAATCGTGATGCCGTCAGTCATGGTGGTCTCGTTTCTCGCCCGCGCGGGGCAACGTGACACCTGACCATTGCGGGCAACTGGTTGATGGTTTGTTCAAGGATATGCGCCAGCCGCCTTTATGAGGGGCTGGTAAAGTAGGCACCGGACTTTGCGATAGCTCTTTGCATGTCGGGTAGATGACAGCGGAGGTCGGCCCCTGTCAAGAAATCCCGCTTGTGAGGGTGCAGGTTTTCGGCAAGGGTGCCTGCGCACAACAAGGAGGGGGATGCCATGCCGCTGCAAATGAACCGCGAGGTCTTTATCACGTGTGCCGTGACCGGATCGGGGTCGACGCAAGACCGCAGCCCGCATGTGCCACGTTCTCCCAAAGAGATCGCCGAAAGCGCGATTGATGCGGCGAAAGCAGGGGCCGCCGTGGTGCATTGCCATGTCCGCGAACCCGAGAGCGGCAAGCCGAGCCGTGCACTGGCCCTCTACCGCGAGGTGACCGAACGCATCCGTGATGCCGAGGTGGACGTGGTGCTGAACCTGACCGCAGGCATGGGCGGCGATATCGTCTTTGGCGGCGTGGAAAACCCCCTGCCGCCAGTGGCGGGCACCGATATGGTCGGAGCAACCGAACGTGTCGCCCATGTCGCCGAATGCCTGCCCGAGATCTGCACCCTCGACTGCGGCACGATGAACTTTGCCGAGGCCGATTATGTGATGACCAACACGCCCGGCATGTTGCAGGCGATGGGCCGGATGATGACCGAACTGGGGGTAAAGCCCGAGATCGAAGCCTTTGACACCGGCCATCTGTGGTATGCCAAGCAACTTGTGAAGGACGGTATTCTCGACAGTCCCGCATTGGTGCAGCTTTGCATGGGCGTGCCTTGGGGGGCGCCGGATGATCTCAACACCTTTATGGCGATGGTCAACAACGTGCCGGATGACTGGACCTTCTCGGCCTTCGGGTTGGGACGCAGCCAGATGCCCTATGTGGCGGCCTCCGTGCTGGCCGGTGGCAACGTCCGCGTGGGGCTTGAGGATAACCTGATGCTCGACAAGGGCGTGCTGGCGACCAATGCGCAACTAGTCGAACGTGCCGCAGGGATCATCGAGAACCTTGGCGCGCGGGTCATCGGCCCCGAAGAGGTCCGCGCCAAATTGGGTCTGACCAAGCGTGCGCCGGTAGCGAAATGAGGGCACTGGTCCTTGCCGCTTTCGTCTTTGTGACCGGCTGCGGGTTCCTGACGGTCTACCGCGACACGGACACGCCGATTTCGTCCAAGGCGGTCTTTGACGTCGAGCGCTATATGGGCCTCTGGTATGAGGTCGCCCGTTTCCCCGTGCCCTTCGAGGCGGGCTGCGTGGGGGTGACTGCCGAATATGCCCTTCTTGAGAATGGCAATGTCTCGGTCCTGAATATTTGCCGCAATCCCGACGGGTCCGAAAAGTCCCGCATCCTCGGCGAGGCGGAGCCGGTCGCCCCCGCGCGGCTGAAGGTGCGCTTTGCCTCTGTGCCATTCGTGGCGGGGGATTACTGGGTGCTCTGGACGGATGAGGATTACCAGACGGCGGTGGTCGGTGCACCGAACGGGCGCTCGGGCTGGATTTTGAACCGCACTCCGGAGATTCGTGCCGACAGGCTGCAAACGGCGCGTGATATTCTGGCCTTCAACGGCTATGACGTGAGCCAGTTAGAGGAGGTTGCACAGTGAGAAAACTCATTTTCGGCAGTGTCTTGGACCTCGCGGCCTGCGAAGGGACGGGGGCGATGGCCCCGACGGGCGCACCTAATGGCGGCATGCGCGAATTTCTGGTGATCGGCGGGCGTATGACCTTCGAACAGTGCCGCGCGCGCGGCGGGCTGATCATCCGTGACAGCAACACCAATATGGTGGCATGTGATCCATCCGTGCGGGGCGAGCCTGTGCCCGCAGACGAATTCAACCACCCTGACGATCCGGTAGGAACCTGAACATGCACAAAGGCACGGCGGCCATCATCGGCGGTGGCGTCATCGGTGGCGGCTGGGCCGCACGTTTCCTGTTGATGGGCTGGGATGTCCGCATCTTTGATCCCGACCCCGAGGCCGAACGCAAGATCGGTGAAGTGCTCGCCAATGCCCGCCGTTCGCTGCCGGGCCTGTCGGATGTGGCTTTGCCTGCCGAAGGCAAGCTGAGCTTTCACGCCACCGTGTCCGAGACTGTGTCGGGCGCCGACTGGATTCAGGAAAGCGTGCCTGAGCGGCTGGAGCTGAAACAGAAGGTCTATCAGACCCTGCAGGAGCATTGCTCTGCCGATGCGATCATCGGATCGTCCACCAGCGGATTCAAACCCTCCGAGTTGCAGGGCTGCGCTTCGCGCCCCGAACAAATCGTGGTCGCTCACCCCTTCAACCCCGTCTACCTGCTGCCACTGGCCGAGCTTGTCACAACCGACAAGAACCCTGCCGACGTGGTGCATCGCGCCAAGGACATCCTGACCGCGATCGGGATGCACCCGCTGCACCTGCGCGCCGAGATCGACGCCCATATCGCCGACCGTTTTCTCGAGGCCGTCTGGCGCGAGGCGCTCTGGCTGATCAAGGACGGTATCGCCACGACCGAAGAGATCGACGATGCGATCCGCTATGGCTTTGGCCTGCGCTGGGCCCAGATGGGCCTGTTCGAAACCTATCGCATTGCGGGCGGTGAAGCGGGAATGCGCCATTTCATAGAACAGTTCGGGCCCTGCCTGTCATGGCCATGGACCAAGCTGATGGACGTGCCCGACCTGACCGAGGAGCTGATCGACCAGATCGCCGGACAGTCCGACGCGCAGTCCGGACAGTTCTCGATCCGCCAGTTGGAGCGCACCCGCGACAACAACCTTGTTACCATCCTCCGCGGCCTCAAGGCACAGAACTGGGGCGCGGGGAAACTGCTCAACGCGCAGGACCAGCGCGTTGCGGGCACTCCTGCGCTGCCCTATGACTTGAGCCAGCCGATTGTCACAGTGAATCGTGCAGTGCCGCTCGACTGGACCGACTACAACGGCCACATGAACGAGGCGCGCTATCTGCAGGCCTTCGGCGATGCAACCGACCGGATGATGCTGCTGGTGGGGTGCGATGCCGAGTATATCGCCACGGGCGGCAGCTATTTCACCGCCGAAACCCATATTCGCCACCTTGACGAGGTCCATGCCGGTGCGGTGATCCGCATTGAAACGCAGGTGCTGCTCGGAGAGGGCAAGAAAATGCACCTGTTCCACCGGATGTTCGAGGGTGCACGGGAAATTGCCACGGGCGAGCATATGATGATCCATGTCAGCCTCGAGACCCGTCGTGCCTCGGATCCGGCCCCGCATCTGGTAGAAACACTGGCGCGCGTCGCGGCAGCCCATGCGCACCTTCCCCGCCCCGAGGGCGCGGGCAAGGCTGTCGGCGTCAGGAGCTAGCTGACCGAGGTGATCAGCCCGTTGAAGTAACCGGCAAGGTCGCGCTGGCTGATGCTGGCCTCGCGCACAAGCTGGTCGAAATGCGTGGTGATCGCGGCAACCCTCTTGGTGTCGCGGAACACCAGATAGTTGCGCCCGATATAGATCACGGCGAGCAGCGGCCCGAAGACGGTGACCGGCGCGGAGTAGAGTTTGCGCTGGTCATAGAGATGCAGACGCAAGGTCGGGTAGAGTTGCGCGTGCAGGTCGCGCAAATGCGCGAGTTCGGCGCGGCGGGTCTGCGCGGGCAGGCCCGCATAATCGCCGTTGCCAAAGGCAAAGCTTTCCAGCTCTGACAGCGGCAGCGCGATTTCGTAGTCCGAGCGGGCGCTGCGCATCCAGTTCAGACGGTCACGGGCGGCGCCGATGGCCTGATCGATGGTCTTGCCCAGTGACGGCGCATATTCCCAGCGCAGCATATCCTCGGTCTTGAGCATATCGGGCAGACCCGCAGGGACGTGGCGGATCTTGTAGCCTGCCGCCTCCTGATGCCACGCAAAAATCTGGTCGTCGACCATGGCACGAGGGGCTTCGGTCATGGCGATGGCGCTGGCCACAAGGTCGGTCGCCCGTTCCGGCCTATCCGAAAGACCAAGCAACCAGTCGGAACTGACCCCCAGTGCCGCCGCGCATTCCGCGACAAGCTGGCCGTTGGGCAGGCGCGCGCCCTTGTCTTTCAACAGCTGTGAGAGTGTAGAGCGGTCCACACCCGTCTTGCGGGCGAGCGCGCTTTGCGAAAGGCCGGCCTGGGTCAGGGCCGTGGTCAGCCGGTCCCGAAAAAGTTGCGCACGGTCGCGTTTGTCGATTTTTATCACCATAGATGGATATAGTCAGATTTGTCGGACTTTGTGAACTAGTCTCAGAATGGTTCACAGACGCGTGATCGCCTAGCGTCATGGCCATGGGACAGACAGACAAGATGCACCGTTCCGGTGCCGAGTGGCCAACGCTCTTTTTGATTGTGGCATGCTATGCCGCTTGGGTTCTTGCCCTTTGGTGGTTGCCGCTATCGGCGGGCATCGTTTTTGTCGGTGTCCTGATTGCCTTGCATGCTTCCCTGCAACACGAGGTGATCCATGGACACCCCTTCCGACGTCAGTGGCTGAATGATCTGATGATCTGCCCGCCACTGATGCTGACTGTGCCATATGCACGGTTCAAGGATACACATCTCGCCCATCACCATGACGAAGTGATCACCGACCCCTATGACGATCCCGAAAGCAATTTTCTGGATGCGGGCACATGGGAGCGTCTTCCGCGTGCGGTGCAACTTGTGCTGCGGTTCAACAATACGGTCCTGGGGCGGGTCACGGTCGGGCCACTGGTGGGGACGATTGCTTTCTTCATGTCCGAATGGCGCGTGCGGGATGCGGCGGTGATCCGTGGCTGGCTGTGGTTTCTCCCCGCCTTTGCGGCGGTGCTGGCCGTTGTCATCGCCTCGCCCATGCCGCTGTGGGCCTATCTGATCGCCGCCTATATCGGGATGGCCATCCTCAAGGTCCGCACCTACCTCGAACATCAGGCGAATGAACGCGCCAGCGGGCGTAGCGTGATCGTCGAGCGGGGTGGCATCTTTGGTTTTCTGTTCCTCAACAACAACCTGCACGTCGTGCACCACATGCATCCACGGGTGCCGTGGTATGCGCTCCCTTCGGTCTATCGCAAACGCAAGGACCACTATCTGCGGCGCAACAGCGGTTATTTCTATGCCTCCTACGGCGAGGTCTTCCGGCGCTATTTCCTGCGCGCGAAAGATCCGGTCGCGCATCCGCTCTGGCGGCGGTGATCTGATGGGTGCATAGGGGGTTCATGGAACTCTGGATCCTCATCACCATCGGCGCGGCGGCCGCGCAATCGCTCAGGTTCATGCTGCAAAAGCGGCTGACGGGCATGGCGCTCTCGACGGCGGGGGCCACTTTTGCGCGGTTCATCTATTCCTCGCCGCTGGTGGCGGTGATCGCGGTCACTTACGCCAATACATCAGGGCAGGGCGCGCCAGTCATATCCTCCGGCTTCTGGCCTTATGCGATTGCGGGTGGCGCCTCGCAGATTCTGGCGACCATGTGTGTGGTGGCTCTGTTCCGGCACCGGAACTTTGCAGTCGGGATCACCTTCAAGAAGACTGAAGTGCTGCTCAGTGCGCTTTTCGGGTTTCTGATCCTTGGGGATATGTTCACGCCGCTGACGATCCTTGCCATGGTGATCGGGTTGGGCGGTGTCCTTCTTCTCTCCGATCCGCCCGAAGGCGTGGGCCCGTGGCGTAAGCGCATCTTCAACCGTGCTACAGCGCTGGGCCTTGGTGCGGGGGTGCTTTTCGGCATTTCCGGCAATGGCTATCGCGGGGCCTCACTGTCGCTCGGGGATGGTGACGTTTTCTATCGCGCAATTGTCACGCTGGCGATTGTCACGGCGTTGCAGACGCTGACGATGGCGCTCTGGCTGGTCTGGCGCGAGCGGGGCGAGATCCTGAAGGTGCTGCGGGCATGGCGCGTAGCTGGTCTGGTGGGACTGACCAGCATGATCGGCTCGATCTGCTGGTTCAACGCCTACACGATGCAGAACGCGGCCTATGTCAACGCGGTAGGGCAGATCGAATTGCTCTTCTCGCTGGTGATCGGGGCCTTCGTTTTTGGCGAGAAAGTCACGGCGCGCGAATGGCAGGGGCTGTTCCTGTTGACCCTCAGCATCATCATGCTGGTCCTGCTGCTCTAAAAGACGGGGCGCCCGCCCAGACGGCTGACCAGATGGGCCTCGTCATCATTGCGGAAAAACGGGACAGAGGTGAGGGGGCCGCCTTCGGTGATATGCCGCATCAGTTCCCCCAGCACGACCTGCGTGATGAAAGGCAGATCAAAGCGGCGGGCATCGGTCAGCGGCACCCATTGCAGGTGGGCCAGCTCGTCCTCGGCGCGCGAAAAGTCATCGGGATCGCTGGCAAGGGCCGCGGCATCGGCCAGAAAGAACCGCGCATCAAAGCGGCGCGGGCGGCCCTGTGGTGTGACCGCACGAAAGAAAAAGGTAAGGGCGGCGGCATGGGGGATATGGCCTGTCGCGGCAAATCCGCGCCAGCCCTGCGGCGGGTCGGTCCAGTCGCCTGCCTGGCCAAGGAGCTGTCCGGTTTCCTCCCAGAGTTCGCGGATCGCGGCGGCGGCCAGCGCCTCGGGTGGCAGGGCGCTTTCGCTGGCAAGGCGGGTCTGGTCCGTGGGATCGAGCGGAGAGGCAGGCAGCCCGTGGTCGTTGGCATCAACGGCCCCGCCGGGAAAAACGAATTTGCCGGGCATAAAGGCTGCAATTTTGCCACGCTGGCCCATCAGCACGGCGGGCGCTGTGTCGCGGTCACGCAGCATGATGATCGTCGATGCATCGCGGATCGCGGTCTTGTCCATGACGATTGGCCCTTACTCGGGGCGGCCGAACCCATGCATGCGGCGCGCCCATTGGATGGCCACGACCATGCCCTTCATGCGCGGCAAAAGAAAGAGCGAGAGCGCAACGGCACCGATGGAAAGCACTGTCGCCATGGTCATAGGCTCGGGGCGCCAGTTGACCCACATGATGTGAATGACAAATCCGAGGATGTGACCGACCAGCAGGATGGTTAGATAGGCGGGGCCGTCGTCGGCGCGGTGATGATACAGCTCCTCACCGCATTCGGGGCAGGTATCGGCGACCTTGAGATAGCCTTTGAACAAATGCCCCTCGCCGCAGTTCGGGCACCGCTGCTTGAGGCCGCGCAGGATAGCTGGTCCGGTTGGACGTTCTGTCTGGGCGAAGTCGGTCTGCGTCATGGCACAACGTCCTTTGTCCTGCCCCACATGACCGAAGCCGCCATGAATGAAAAGGGGGTGGGCGGAAAGAGCGCGGGGCCGGGGCTAGCGAAAAAACTTCGCCTGTCTGCGACGGAAACCGCCAGTGGGCCCGTTTGAAGGGTATCGGCAGCAGGGAAATGCTGCCCCAACACAACAAAAGGACATGACATGAAACGTCAGATTTTGATGGTAGCGCTTCTCTCAGGCCTCGTAATGGCGGCAGGTGCTGCGTCTGCCGAAGAGCATCGCGGAGAGCGTCCCGACTTTGCAACGCTCGACCTCAACGGTGACGGCGCGCTGTCGCTGGAAGAACTGCAGGCGCAGGG
This sequence comes from Luminiphilus sp., assembly GCA_964221795.1. Lineage (GTDB taxonomy): Bacteria > Pseudomonadota > Alphaproteobacteria > Rhodobacterales > Rhodobacteraceae > Yoonia. The sequence continues at coordinate 10,007 of CAXQAV010000007.1, forward strand.
TGATGCCCGTTTCGCCGATGCCGATGCGAACGGTGACGGCGGGCTCTCTGCCGAAGAACTGTTCGCCGCGGCCGAGAGCCGCGGCGCCGATCGTGCCGCGCGCATGATCGAACGCTTTGAGCCCTGCGCCGCCATCCGACGGATTGAAGAGAATGAGGTCCGGCCGCTTGCGCGCGATTTCCGCCTCCGCCTCCTGCAGGGTGGCACAGGCGGCCACGGCAAACTGTGCGGCCTGCATCTTGACCATCATAACAATGCGATTGGTCGCCACACCATCGACGATCAAAATCCGCGCAGTCATCCGTTGCAACCTTTCTGGCTGTCGTCCATTCTCATGGCTGCACTTTCGCGAAGAGTGGTTAACAAAGTCGTTCCGGAGAAAGGGGGCAGCGGATGAACGCCGATCGCGCCGAAATCATCGCTTTGCAGGCTCTGGGCTGGTTGGTGGGCAACGAGGAACTTTGCCCCGTTTTTCTGGGCTCGACCGGCGGGTCAGAGGCCGACCTGCGCGCGCGGGCGTCCGATCCCGATTTTCTGGCCTCGGTGCTGGAGTTCATCACCATGGATGACGCCTGGGTCATCGCCTTTTGCGATAGTGTCGGCCTTGCCTATGACATGCCGCTCAGGGCGCGCTACGCCTTGCCGGGGGCCGAGCAAGTGAACTGGACCTAGAGGTCGATTTTCACGATACCGTCAGGCGCGGCCGCGCGGCTCTGGCAGAGGATCATTTCACGCGCGCGCTGTGCCTTGGACAGGACGAAATCGCGGTGCTCCACTTCGCCCGAGACCACACCGCATTTACACACGCCGCAGAGCCCGTCGCTGCATTTGACGTCCACATGCACACCTGCCGCAAGCAGCGCGTCCGAGGCGGACTGATCCGCAGGCACGGCAATCTGCCGTCCGTCCTTCAGCTCCAGCGTGAAGGACTGGTTTTCATAGTCCGGTTGTTCCGGCACGGCGAAATATTCCAGATGCCGCGCCTCTTCGGGAAAGCCGTTTGCCTCTGCCGCAGCCATCACGGCGGCCATATAGGCATCGGGTCCGCAGGTGTAGATATGCGCGCCTTCGGTGTAGCGGGTGAGGGCGGTGAGGTCGGCGCGGGTGCCTTCTGATGAGATGTGCAAGGCCACACGGTCTGCCCACGGCATTGCTGCGAGATCGTCAAGAAAGCCAGCCTCGGCTCGAGTGCGGATGCTGTAGTTCAGGGTGAAATCCGCGCCGAGGGCATGGAGCCTGTGCGCCATGGCAATCATCGGGGTCACGCCGATACCGCCACCGAAAAGCAGCGTGCGCGTCGCATCCTCGACCAGCGGGAAATGGTTGATGGGTTTTGAGACGAAGACACGCCGCCCTTCGCTGAATATCCGGTGCAGCAGTTTGGAGCCGCCGCGCCCCGCGTTCTCGCGCAGCACGGCAATCTGGTATTTGCTGCGGTCGGCAGGGTCGCCCGAGAGCGAGTATTGCCGGAAGAACTCGGGGGCCACAACCACGTCGATATGCGCGCCTGCCGTGGCGGGCGGCAGGTCGCCTCCATCGGGCAGCGAGAATTCGTATTTCGCCACCGCGTCGCTCATCTTTTCGGCCTTGGTGATCACTGTGGCGATGACAGGGCTGTCGCCTGTGACAGGGGCATAGACATGTTCGGGCGGTAGACCAGCTGCGCGGCGCTTGCGGTGTTCCTCGGCACTGATCATCGCCCCGTAGGCCGCGATCCCAGCCTCGCGATCCATCGGTAAGGGCCAGGGGTAGGGGGGCGGCGCAAGGGGTGCCGGATAGACGGCGAGGGTCTGGTCTTCGTAGCGCAGATCAAGGTCGGTCTGCAGATCGCGCTGGTTCACCGGATGGCGGGACGGGCGGTAGGCACCGTCATCCTCCATCTCCAGATCCCACCACCATTTCTTGACCGGATTGATGCTACCCTTGCCCAAGCTGTCGTCGAGTTTCGCCAGCGCCTTGGCCGCCTGCGGCACGGTCATCGCCAGCTTGCGGAAGGGGGCCTCGGCAAAGAGCCCCTCAAGGTTCCAAGGGCAGGTCTTCATGCAGCGCCCGCACATCGCGCCGTTTTTCTGGCTGACGCGGTAGGTGGTGCATTTCTGGCTGTCGGACTTCCAGATTTCATAGCCGTTGAACATCAGCTTGGGGCCTGCGGTGATTGCCCCTGAAGGGCACTCGCGGGCGCATTTGTTGCAGGCGTCGCAGAACTTTTGCAGGCCGAAGTCGATGGGCCTGTCATGCGTCATCGGCATGTTGGTGGTGACAACACCGGATTTCAGACGCGGGCCGAGGAAGGGGTTGAGGATGACTTCACCAATCCGGCTGACCTCGCCCAAACCGGAGAGCAGCAACAGCGGCGGGTGTAGCACCTCTTCATCCATGGCCGAATGAACCCGTGCTTCGTAGCCGAGGTTGCGAAGGTGCTGTGCGAGGACGCCGCCGAGAAGCGAGAACCGCAGGTAGGCCCGCATTGATTGCGCGCAGGCGATCCAGTCATCACCCGAGGCCCCCTCCATGGTCTCGTGCCCCTGATCGACGATCATCGAGATCGCATGATCATGGTAGGGCGTGATCGGGTCGCCCTTGGCGTCGTGGCTGTAGTAGGCAAAGTCGGGACAGGCGCTCAGGCCGACAGCATCCACCCCGAGAAAATAGAGCGCGGCTTTGATGTTCGCGGCATTTGTCTCCGGAGTAGTCGGGGACGGCGTGGTTTTCGGTGCGCCGTCCTGCAGCAGCACAAAGGCCCCCATCGTGGTGCGAAAGGCAAAGGCCGATGCGGACTTGCGCACAAAGTTCCCGTTCTTGGTGGCCTCCTGTACGGATTTGCCAAGGTCTCCGAACAGGCCGCGCGCAAACATATTGGCGCGCTTGGGCACGCGGGCGACGTTCGGGCGGTCGATGTAGGTCGTGGGTTCATCCACCCGTTTCAGAGTCTCGAACGGGTGCGGCCCGAGGTGGTAGTGGCGCTTGGTAAACGGATCGCGGGTGCGGGCGGATTTGGCGTGGGCGCCAAGGCCTGTCTGATAGCTTGCCGGAGGCCGCTGTCCGGGCACCAACGGATCATCCGTAGCCATTTTCAGTGTCGTCGTGACTGCCGCCAGCCCGTAGCGGTCACCTGTGAACGGGTTGAGCAACTTGCCACCCTCAAGCGCCACCAGCCCCGCTTGTGCGGCCAGCGCGCCGAGATGCACGTCGGAGGCCGCCATGGAGTGCGCCCTTGCGTCATGGCCTAAGGTGCGGATGTAACTCGCCAGCGTCACGGCGGTTTCCATGCCGCGCAGGCAGGCGCGTTGCGGCAGGGCGTCCCTGATCCAGTCGGTGCCCGTCTCGCCCGCGCGCGGGACGCGGGGGTGATCGTAGAGAAAGACAATCGCGTGGGTGTGATGGCGGCAATCGACGGGCGGCATCGCCATGCTCTCGCGCAGGCCCGCCATGATCACGTCGATCCCGGCGGCCAATGTCTTGGGCTGCATTGTCCGCAGTTTATCAGCCAGACGGTCCACATCAGGATTGGTAAGCGGTTCGACTAACCATGCGACATCGGGGATCCGGCAAACCCCCACCATGCTTGCATCACAATAGTAGCCGAAGGCCTTGAGATGGTTGGCCCTTTCGCTCAGGTCGTCCGGAATCTCGGCGATCTCGCGCTTGACCATACCGTCGCGGGTGGTGTCGAGCATCGCCTGATACTCCTGCATCGCATTGACGATACTGAGCGGATCATCGGGGCGTCGGAATGTCAGCCCTTCCATCGGGGGCAGGTCGGTCATGTCGACATGCGATCGCCGCTTGAGCGCCTCCAGCGGGAAGGGGCCAAGGTGCATCGGGCGGGACTTGTAGGAACGCAGCTTCAACATCGGTTGACACCGTCCGCGCGTCAGGGTCCGGTGTCAATGCAACTTGAGGCACGGCAGGCATGATCAAAGGCATCATCTTCGACAAGGACGGCACGCTCTTCGACTTCAACGCGACATGGGGCACATGGGCGCGCGGGATGCTGGAGGCCGAGACAGCTGGCGATCCGGTCCTTTTTGCGCGGCTGGCCAAGGCGCTGGGCTATGATACGGGTGCCAACCGCTTTGCCGCAGGCAGCGTGGTGATTGCCTCGACCGTGGGCGAAGTAGCGGATGTCATTCAGGGGGTGCTGGGGCTGACAGACCGCGCGGCCTTGCTCGACCGGATGAATACGGCGGCGGCAGAGGTGCAGCAGGTCGAATCCGTGCCGCTCCGCCCCTACTACGAAGGGCTGCGCGCGACGGGCTTCAAGCTGGGGATCGCCACCAATGACGCCGAAGTCCCCGCGCGGCGGCATCTGGAACGCGCCGGCGTGGCCGAACTGTTCGACTTTATCGCAGGCTATGACAGCGGGTTCGGGGCCAAACCCTCTGCTGGGCAGCTGATCGGCTTCTGCGAGACCGTGGCGCTTGATCCCGTGCAATGCCTCATGGTTGGCGACAGCACCCATGACCTGCACGCGGGACGCGCGGCGGGGATGAGGACCGTCGGCGTGCTCACCGGACCCGCCCCGCATGAGGAACTTGCCCCACATGCCGATGTGGTTCTGGCCCACATCGGAGAAATCCCTCGCTGGCTGGCCGAAGAAAATCTCTCACCACACTGAAACCGACAGCTTTTGTCGGTTTCCCGTCATCCGGCGGCCAAGACCTCTGCGAATGTGACCGTGACAAGCGCGCGAGGGATTGATCATGGCGGATGCGGTAACAAAGACACGTCGGCGCGGCGGCGGACGGGCAGGAGCCGCCAATCGGCGCGGCACGGCAGTGATCGAACAGATGCCATGGCGTCTGCCAGTTAACATCGACCGCCCCACCGAACCCCTGAACGAAGAGGGGGTGCAGGCGGTCAACGATGGCGCGATGCGCATCCTCGAGGATATCGGGATCGAATTCCTGAACGAAGAGGCGCTTGAGCTTTTCAAAGAGGCCGGCTGCACCGTCAATGGCACGAACGTTCGCATGGGCCGCGACTGGGTGATGGAAATGCTCGGTCATGCGCCCGCACAATTCGACATCACGCCGCGCAACCCTGATCGCAAGATCACGATTGGCGGCAATCACATCCTGTTCGGGAATGTCTCATCCCCGCCGAACTATTTTGATCTGGAGATCGGCAAGAAGGTCTCGGGCAGTCGTGAGCAATGCGCGAACCTCTTGCGCCTGACCCAGTATTTCAACTGCATCCATTTCGCAGGCGGCTATCCGGTGGAACCTGTCGATGTGCACGCATCGGTCCGGCACCTCGATGTGGTCTACGACAAGATGACCCTGACTGACAAAGTCGCCCATGCCTATTCGCTCGGCAAAGAGCGGGTCGAGGATGTGATGGAGATGGTGAAGATCGCGGGTGGTCTCAGCGAAGAAGAATTCGCCGCCAAACCGCATATGTACACCAACATCAACTCCACCTCGCCACTCAAGCACGACATCCCGATGATCGACGGCTGCTTGCGTTGCGTGCGGCGCGGGCAGGCGGTGATCGTGACGCCGTTTACTCTCGCTGGTGCGATGGCACCCGTCACCATGGCAGGGGCAGTGACGCTGTCGATTGCCGAGGCGCTGAGCGCGATTGCGCTTTTCCAGTATGTCCGCCCCGGCGCGCCATGCGTGATCGGCACCTTTACCAGCAACGTCGATATGAAATCCGGCGCCCCCGCCTTCGGGACACCGGAATATATGCGGGCGACGCAGATGACAGGGCAGATGGCGCGCTTCTATGGCCTGCCGATGCGGGCGTCCGGCGTCTGTGCCGCCAACGTGCCTGACGGTCAGGCGATGTGGGAGACCTCCAACTCGCTCTGGTCGGCGGTGCAATCGGGGACCAATGTGGTCTACCACGCTGCTGGCTGGCTGGAGGGCGGGCTGATCGCCAGCCCAGAGAAGTTCGTCATGGACTGCGAAGTGCTACAAATGATCCAGCGCTATATGGAGCCGTCGGTCATCGATACCTCGCCCGACGCCATTGCGATTGATGCCATCAAGGAGGTCGGACCGAATGGCCACTTTTTCGGCATCCAGCACACCCAGGACCGCTACGAGACAGCGTTCTACCAGCCGTTCGCCTCTGACTGGCGCAACTTCGAGGCGTGGGAGGCCGCAGGATCGGTCTGGACCGCCGAACGCGCGCATCGCATCTACAAGGACATTATAGCCAATT
>CAXQAV010000008.1:0-3784 GCA_964221795.1 Luminiphilus sp.
CGGACAGATAGGCCGTGCCCAGCGCAGAGAGAACCGGCGACGGGCGATAGCCCACCGTGTCAGGGTGCACCCCATGCACATTGAAGTTCCGTGAGGTGTCGACGATCTCGATCCTGCCGCCACCAACAGCCACGGCCAGATCGACGGCCAATCCGGTGTCCCGACTGACCGCCAGCACTTCTTCCTTGCCGACGGCCACCATCAAATCCGCGTATCCTTCGGCCCGTTCTTCCTGCGGGAAGGCCGAGCCAACCTGGTATCTGCCGTCACTGCTGCGGCGGGCCAACCAGCGGCGCGCCTCCAGCGTGGCGCAGATCCTCAGCAGGGTTGCCTTGGGTAATGAGGTACGGTCGGTCAGTTCCGCCAGAGAGCAGGTGCCGCAGCGCTGGACCGTCTCCAGCACGGTCAGCCCCCTGTCAATCGAGCGGTTCAGTTTCATCATGCTGCGTTCCACCTGGTGAAACACCTATTCGACAACAGTGAACCTGTTCAATACCTTTTAACCGAGGCGCAACGTCGGCGCTGCCCCCGGGGTCGGACCACCGATCGGGCGCGCCGTGTGCCAGGGGAGGAGTTAATGTCGGTTTTCAAGAGAATCCCAGTCGCGGATCATCTGGTCACGCTTTTGTCGCTCATCGTGGTTGCCACCGTTCTCTACGTGTCACTCTTTGGGGTGTTCTCGGATTCCTATCTGCGTGTGGGCATGCTGCTGATCAGCGGGCTGCTGGTCGCCCTGTCCAGTCTAGGCCGCACACGCGATCTCAACGATACCCGCCTATCCCTGCGCACAGGCCTTCCTATCTTCTTGACGGCTGCGGCGCTGTTTCTGGCCGTCTACCAGTATTTCCGCGCCGCCGACGAAATTGAGACTGGGCTATACTTCCTCAGCACTGCCGACATCTGGTTTGGCCTGCTGGGGCTGCTCGCCGTCATCGAGCTGACCCGGCGGTCCGTCGGTCTTGTGATGGCCCTGGTGGCGGCGATCGTACTGGCCTACGGGGCCTTTGGCCATATGGCACCGGGGTTTCTGCGCCACGCCGGGATTTCAGCAGATGAGTTGATGACAGTTCTGTGGTTCTCCTTTGACGGCGTTTTTGGTCGTCCCATGGCAACCGTGGTCTCGACGATCCTGATCTTCATTCTTTTCGGCGCCTTGTTAGAGCTTTTGTCCATAGATCGCGTTCTGGTGCGCATGGCTGTGGCGGCAACCGGACGGCTGAAGTCCGGACCAGCAGCCGCCGCAACGGTGGCAAGCGGTTTATTTGGCACCATATCCGGCTCCGCCGTTGCGAATGTGGTGGGAACCGGGGTCATCACGATCCCACTGATCAAGAAGCGCGGGTTCTCCGCGCGTTTCGCCGGCGCCGTCGAATCCGCAGCCTCAAGTGGCGGACAGATCACACCGCCGATCATGGGGGCCGTCGCCTTCATCATGGCGGACGTGACGAGTGTTCCCTACTTGACGATCTGTGCGGCCGCCGCGGTTCCGGCCGTGATCTACTACTGCGGCCTGTTCGTCGCAATTTCGCGTGCGACAGACAATATGGAGCTAGTGGAGGAAGCCCAACCAACGGTTCGTTTCACTTGGCGAGAGTTACTCCAGATCGCCATTTTTGCCCTCGCGCTTGCAGGTATTGTCTGCGCCATGGTGGCAGGTGCGTCACCGGCCTACGCAGGTTTCATCGGCGCAGCTCTGGCAACGGTTCTCGGCTTTTCCGTTCGACCGGACCTGGTGTTTGACCTGCAGGCATGGCTCAAGTTTGTGCACTCTGCAGGGCTGATCTCGGCCCAGCTTGTCGTGATCGTCGGTGCCGTCGGGATCGTGATCGGCGTCTTGAACCTGACTGGAGTCGGGCTGCGCTTTGCCGCCCTCCTCTCCAATCGGGCAAGCGATCAGCTGATCCTCTCCTTGCTGCTCATGGCGCTGGCCTGCCTCTTGCTCGGCATGGGCATGCCCACAGTGCCAGCCTATCTAATCATCGTGCTGGTCATGGGACCTTCGCTGCAAAAGCTGGGGGTGCCGATCGTGCACACGCATATGTTCGTTCTGTATTTCGGAGTTCTGTCGGCGATCACGCCCCCTGTGGCGCTCGCTGCCTTTGCCGCCGCGCCTGTCGCGGGGGCGCCGCCAATGGCCACCGCCCTCGAGGCCTCCCGGCTAGCGCTGCCCGGTTTCGTGATCCCTTTCGCCTTCGTCTATCAGCCAGCCCTTCTGCTCGGCACCGGATATCCGATCACCGAGACAGCACAGGCAATCCTTTTCGTGCTGCTGGCGGTCATCGTGATCTCGCGCGCCTGCTACCCACGCCGAAACAAGACCTACATGACGCCGGTCGGCTTGGCCCTGGCAGGCGGCCTCATCTTTTTCAACCCTCTGGTTTCCTGGCTCTGTGTCGCACTGGCCGGTGCATCCCTTGTCCTCGACCGACCGGGGCAGTCTGCAAGAAAACTTTCACGAACATGAGGAGCACAACCATGAAACCACTACGCCTTGATCGTCGCGCGGTCCTGACCCATGGCGCAGCCGCCGCAGCCGTTCCCTTGCTTCCACGAATGGCACAGGCCAAGGAATTGTTGCGAATGTCCACACTGGGTCCGGGCACCAGTCCGAACCTAGTGATGACCACCTTTGCCAGCATCATCAACCGGGAGCTGCCCGACTACGAGATTCAGGTGAATGCAACCGGGGCCGCCACCCGCCATGTGCTGGAAGTGGCGATGGGAAAGACCGCCTTTTGCATGTCCTCGCCCGCGATTCATGCCCTGATGTCGAACCAGCAGGCCATGTTCGCCAAGATGGACCAGGCACCCGCACTAGCAAAGAAGCTGCGCACGGTTCTGAACTTCCCGATGGGTGTCTACCACATTGCGGTCTATGACTCCTCTGGCATCACTTCGCTTGAAGGTGCCCGTGGCAAACGCGTCTTTCTCGGCCCTCCAGGTGGCGCAGCCAACGCTACCATGCGCCGCCTGTTCAAAGCCGTCGCAGGACTTGAACCGGACATCGATTATGAGGTGGTGAAACTCGGTTGGGATGCCGCAGCGGCCTCTTTTCAGGACGGCAACCTAGACATCTACTGCAACCCGACCAATGCCCCCAGCCCGGTGTTGACCCAGATCGCCGTCACCAACCCGATCCGTTTCCTTGGCATACCACAGGACCAACTGGACAGCGAGGCAGTACAAGCCTTGGTCTCGCGGCCAGGCTTTGGCTTGGCAACGATCCCGGCTGGTGTCTACGGCGACAATCAGCTCAACGAAGGACCGACGAACACGCTGCGCGTCACCGTAAGTATCATCACACGCGACACTGCCGATGAAACTATGGTCCACGACATGACAAAAGCTTTCTACGCAGGCGTGCAGGAGATGCGCGACAGCGCCCCTTGGCTGCAGGCCGTCACCCCCGAAGGCGCCGTCCAGGACCTCAACATGCCCCTGCACCCCGGTGCCCGGCGCGCGCTTGAGGATCTGGGCGTAACCATCCCCGATATTGCCCGCGCCTGACCCCAACGTCCCGGGGCGCGCGCGCTGTGCGCCTCGCCTGCCTGAAAGTGAGCTGTCACCATGCCTCGAAACGTTCTCTTCATCATGTGCGACCAGCTGCGCTGGGACTATCTGTCCTGCACCGGTCATCCCCACCTGCCCACCCCGAATATCGACCGGCTCGCCGAAAAGGGCGTGCTGTTCGACCGGGCCTATGTGCAATCACCGATCTGCGGGCCGTCACGCATGTCGTTTTACACCGGACGCTATGTCAGCTCGCACGGGTCCACCTGGAACA
>CAXQAV010000009.1:0-6027 GCA_964221795.1 Luminiphilus sp.
GTCGATTTATACTAATGCACGATTGGTCGTTGAGAAGAACGACGAATGTGGAAGAGGTCTTCCCTGGCGGCGCCCCTTTACGCGAGGGTGAAGCGCCGACGCGTTCATATCTCGTTTCTGACTTCACTCTCGAAGATATCGCGAAGTTGAGGTTGATCGATCCTGATGGCGGAGAGCATCCGGTGCCGAACTTGGAGACCGTCCTTGAAATAGCGAAAGGAAGGTTGCTCTTGCTCCTCGAATTGAAAAATTGGGACGTGGAGAAGCTTGTATCGGTCCTTGAGGATCACGATACTCGTAACATCCTGCTTTGGAGCCAAACAAATCCTCGTAAATTGCGCGATACTGCAGAGGCAGTCGGAGCTGGAGTGGCGGTCATGTCGTCCGCTGACAGCATAAATAACGGGCTTGGAAATGAGCTTGAATTGTTCGGTCCACTACTCATTTTGGCAGGCATCAGTTTTTCGGAACTTTCGCCGGAGCTTATCGCGAGAGCCGTGGAACTCGGGGTCAGAGTAGACGTGGATACGAGGTTCTACGACCCCATTGAGCCGGACGGCGCAGTGGCACCCTGGCTCACGGAGGTACTCAACAGCGGGGCAGCGGCTGCTTGGACACGACAGCCCCACGACATGTTGAGGGCACTCGGGAGGTAGCGCCGCGGACCTGAATTCCGCTTGCCCTTCGTTCGTTATCATTTCGGAACTGAGCGCAGGCTGAGACGTCCCCAAAGTCGCGCGGAGCACAAGTGCAGCCGCATCGCCTCGCTTGGGGCCTTCTTCTATCTGGTGATGGATATGATCATCCATTTCGGCGTGTTCCGGCATCTGCGCGAGGAAATCGGCGCGCAAGGCTGGGTGTTGCTCAAGGCCATCGCCCTAGATGCCGTTTTGCGTACCGCCTTCGCCACGATGAAATGGCAGTCCGACCCCCTAATCGTTGTCCTTGGCGCGATCGGCATGGCACTGGTGTTCCTGTTTGTCCGGTTGTTCCTCGTGCGCGATCCGGTCGGGTAAGGCGCGCACGACCATCAATAAAAAGGGCTTGACCTTCCAGCCGCTGGAAGTGGCAAGCTGAAAAAAGACGGAAAGGTTGATAGACCATGGAACATGATCACCACCACGCTGCACCCGACGTGCCTTCGGGGGCTGATACCGCGAAAGACCCGGTCTGCGGGATGACGGTTGCAGCCAAGCCCGATGGACGTCACGCCGAGTTCCAGGGCGAATCCTTCCATTTCTGTTCAGAGAAATGCGAGACCAAGTTTACGGCAGATCCTTGGTTCTATGCCTCGGGAAGAGCCGACGGACAAAAGAAATCTTCACCGGCGAACGTCCAGTACACGTGTCCGATGCACCCCGAGATTGTTCGGGATGCGCCCGGGTCCTGCCCAATTTGCGGCATGGCCCTAGAGCCGATTGTGCCTTCCGACGAGCCCAGCGAGGAGCTGACAGACTTCACGCGCCGCATGTGGATTTCGGCTGCCGCCGCGGTGCCGCTCATTGTCCTGACGATGGGTGAACTGGTGGCGCTGCCTGTGCGTGACTGGATCGGGCACCAGACCGCGAGCTATCTCGAATTCCTGCTGGCCACGCCCATCATCCTCTGGGCGGCGCTGCCCTTTTTCCGGCGTGGATGGGATTCAATCGTGAACCGTTCACCCAACATGTGGACACTGATCAGCATCGGCGTGGCGGCTGCCTACCTCTACTCGATTGTAGCCACCTTCCTGCCAGGCGTTTTCCCCGAGCAGTATCGGATGGGCCACGGCGTCGGCACCTACTTCGAAGCAGCAGTTGTGATCGTGACGCTGGTTTTCGTGGGCCAAGTTCTCGAACTTCGAGCGCGCGAGCGCACGGGGGATGCGATCCGCGCGCTTTTGGATATGGCGCCGAAGACCGCACGGCGTATCCTGCCAGACGGTACCGAATATGACGCCCCGCTGGAGAACATCATGGAGGGCGACCGGCTGCGCGTGCGTCCCGGCGACGCGGTCCCAGTCGACGGAACCGTGATCGACGGCCGCTCATCGCTGGACGAAAGCATGCTGACCGGCGAGTCGATGCCCGTCGAAAAGGGCCCGGGCGATACGGTGACCGGTGCGACCATCAACAAGAACGGCTCTCTGGTGATGGAGGCGGGCAAGGTCGGGTCGGATACCGTGCTGGCGCAGATCGTAGCCATGGTGTCGAACGCGCGCCGCTCGCGCGCGCCGATCCAGGGTCTAGCTGACCGAGTGTCGGCGGTATTCGTGCCGACCGTGGTCGCCATAGCCGTCGTCGCCTTTATTGTCTGGCTGACCGTAGGCCCCGAACCTTCGCTGGTCTTCGCGATCGCTTCGGCGGTGTCCGTCTTAATCATCGCCTGCCCTTGCGCACTTGGGCTGGCCACGCCGATCTCGATTACAACGGCAGCAGGACGTGGGGCACAGGCGGGCGTATTGATCAAGGACGCCGAAGCGCTGGAACGCATGGCGGCAGTCGATACGCTCATCGTGGACAAGACTGGAACGCTGACAATGGGCAAGCCAAAGCTGACTGACACTGTCGCGTTGGCGGACATTCCCGGAGCCGAGCTGCTGTCGCTGGCGGCAGCGCTGGAGCGCGGTTCGGAGCACCCACTAGCGGAGGCGATCGTCGAGGGAGCGGAAGCAAAAGAGGCCCCACGGGAGGACGCCACAGACTTCGAGGCTATCACAGGCAAAGGCGTGCGCGGCAAGGTAGGCAGTCGCGCCGTAGCGCTCGGCAATGCGGCAATGATGCGGGAGATGGGTCTGGACGCGAGCGCGGCCGAGACAAAGGCCGACATCCTGCGCGCCGAGGGCAAGACGGCGATGTTCGTCGCGGTGGATGGGGCACTGGCCGGTATCGTGGCGGTGGCCGACCCGATCAAGGACTCGACATCACAGGCGATCAAGGAACTTCACGCCCAGGGGCTGCGCGTCATCATGGCGACGGGCGACAACGAACGCACAGCGAAGGCTGTGGCGGAAAGGCTGGCCATTGATGAGGTCCGTGCAGGTGTTCTACCAGAAGACAAGAAAAAGCTGATCGACCAGTTGCGCAAAGATGGCCACAAGGTTGCTATGGCAGGTGATGGGGTGAACGACGCCCCCGCGCTGGCCGCTGCGGATGTTGGCATTGCCATGGGCACCGGTGCTGACGTGGCGATGGAAAGCGCTGGGATCACGCTTTTGGGCGGCGACCTGATGGGCATCGTCCGGGCGCGCAAGCTCGCGCGCGCCACCTTGCGCAACATAAAGCAAAACCTGTTCTTCGCCTTTGCCTACAACGCGCTTGGCGTCCCCATCGCGGCCGGGCTGCTCTACCCTGTGACCGGCCTGCTGCTATCGCCAATGATTGCGGCAGCGGCAATGAGTCTGTCCTCCGTCTCGGTCATCTCGAATGCATTGCGTCTGAGACGTGTTGACCTCTAAATGGTTGAAAGGAGAAACGCATGACGACATTCCACATTCCAGATATGAGCTGCGGCCACTGCAAGGCGACGGTAGAAAAGGCTATTACGATCCTGGACCCCGAAGCCCATATCAATTTCGACATGGAAGCCAGACAGGTCGCGCTGGATAGCACCTTATCAATTGCAAAAGTGCAGGCTGCCCTTGCCGAGGCAGGCTACCCAGCCACACCAGTCTGAGGCCTTTACCTGACCAATATCAGAAGCGGCCTTCTGCTGATTAGATCTAGGTATGGCTTGAAAACACGAAGGTGCTGCCATCGCGCTGAACAAGCAGTGTGTCGAATGCGTCGCGCCGATCACCCATTTCCATACCCGGCGAACCGATAGGCATGCCCGGCACAGTCAGCCCAATGGCGTCGGGGCGCTCTGCCAGAAGCCGTTGAATGTTTGCCGCCGGAACATGGCCTTCAATGACATAGCCATCAATTAACCCGGTGTGACACGAACTTAGCTCTGCGGTGATACCTGCGCGGTCTTTGACCGACCATAATACATCTTGCGCCACATCCTGCACATCAACAACAAAACCTGCGTCTTCGATATGCGTCACCCAAGCCCCACAACATCCACAGGTCGGCGACTTAAGCACCTGGATCTGGGCTGTAGCAGCACGCGCTGGGGCGGTCAGAACGGCAGCACTAAAAGCCGTATACAAGAACTCTCTGCGTTTCATTTGAATACTCCTCAGATTTTTTGTCTTCAGGTGTTCGGTATCTAAGATGCTATGACCACAGCAGTTTGATCTGGCGTTTCAGGCGCGCTCAATTTGGTGGCAGACGCAACGAAACGTTAGATAGCGCCAAACAGCACTGGCTCCAGACGGACGGACTGTCGCAGCTTTAACGCCACGCCGCTTTCACCACGTAGCAAGATTGGTGTGAGGCGCATTTTATTCCATGCTGCAAACTCCATGACGGCCGCAAACAGCCCGAGTTTCACAGAATAAACAATGGAGACATTCGTGGCATTGTAGAATACCAGCAACTATGGGCTCAAATCTGCCTTTCGCTGCGCCTTGGACAGACGACCGCAATGCGGACAAAGCCGCCGGTGATGTATCGTTCTTGAGCTAGATCAATCCGGTATTTCGCAAATTCACGTAAGAGTTCCTTTGTTCGGAACTTGTATGGGCATCATTTTCTTTGTTAGCAAAGATGGAGGCATTCATGTCGAAGTTATCATTCTTGTTGTTTTTCTTTTGCCTACCTTCACTTGCCGCAGCGCAGGAAGACGCTGACTTCTTGAGTTTGGGTGGCGACCTGTATGGAGGAGGCAGCGTGGTATTAGCAGTCGGTCCCTCTGCTCATGACGTTTTTCTAGCTGGTCAGGACACGAGGCTGGCAATCCCGATAACTGGTTCTGCCCACCTCGTAGGTCAGACAGTAACATTTGATCAACCGATCGCTGGGAACGCCTATGCAGCTAGACAAACTGTAACGCTGAATGGGTCTGTTGGGGGCAGTGCCACACTTGCTGGTCAGATGGTGAAAATCGGAGACATAGGGCAAAATTTGCGCGCCTTTGGTCAATCGGTCACCACGAATGGTATTGTCGAAGGCGCGGCATTGATCACAGCACAATCGGTTTCATTTAATGGCGCCATAAACGGGGATGTCGCGGTTAACGCGAATACGATCGACTTCGGTTCTGCTGCCAGGGTCGGTGGCACCCTAACAATCTATCATTCCGATCCGGCATCAATTGATGTCCCCAACTCAGTCGTTCCTGCAGAGCGGATCATACGCAAGACTATCGAGCAATGGTCCGAGGACGCCCCGACGTCCGTTGGTGTAAGCGGCGACACCATTTGGAGAGGGGTTCTTTCAACGGTTGTAACGATTACTATCTTGGCCGCTATACTTGCGGCACTGACCCCCAACAAGCTGTCGCAGATGCGCACAATCTTCCTTGCCCGTCCCTTTCACTCTTTTTGGCTCGGCTTTTTGACATTATCGGCGGCGATCGGAACGACCGTTGTTTTTGCTATGACCTTGATTGGTCTGCTGGCAACACCAATGTCGATTCTTCTAGCCATAGTTCTTGGGTTCGCAGGTTACATTGTCGGAGCTTATGCACTGGGTGTCGGGCTTCTTGGGCTGATCGGTCGAGATGCGCCCGGGGCTTGGATTGAACGTGCACTTGCAGCTGCAGTTGGCGCCGTCGTCATTGCCGCAGTAGGCATTGTTCCGTTTATCGGTTGGCTTGTGATTTTGGCAGTGTCGATTACAGGACTTGGGGCCCTTTGCATCGTATTCTTTAGTCCGAGTTTCTTCTCGAAAGCCACACCAAGCGTCTAGAAGAGATTAGTGAACGTGCTCTGACTCGTTCTGCTAGTTCAGATTATAGGCACTTGGACCCGCCGCAAGATGTCGGCCCTGGGCTCGAAGCTGACTTTCGCTGCAAATGTCATGAAGGTCCGCTTTGGGCCGGTAGCTGACACTGTCAGTTTGGGCGGCAAGCGGACGTTCGCTGCAGTTTGCATAGAGGTCTGCTTTGCTTGATGGAACAGTCAATCGCGGAAAACAGGCGAAGGGTTGCTGTTCGCATATT
>CAXQAV010000010.1:0-4994 GCA_964221795.1 Luminiphilus sp.
GGTTCACGTCAGCCAACCCGTTGGGGTAAACCTTCGCCATCAGCGGTGTGATCGCCGAAAGATCGCTGAAATCCTCAAGATCAAGGATCACGCCAGCGGCGCGGGCCATGGCGGGCAGGTGGATGACGAGGTTGGTGGAACCGCCTGTTGCCATGAGGCCGACGATGCCGTTCACAAAGGCCTTTTCGTCAAGGATTTCGTAAACGGGGCGATAGTCGTTGCCCAATGCGGTGATCTCCAGCGCCCGCTCGGTCGCAGCTGTGGTCAGCGCCTCGCGCAAGGGCGTGCCGGGATTGACGAAAGAGGCCCCTGGCAGGTGCAGCCCCATGAACTCCATCAGCATCTGGTTGGTATTGGCGGTGCCGTAGAAGGTGCAGGTGCCCGGGCCGTGGTATGAGGCCATCTCGGCGGCCATCAGCTCCCTGCGGCCCACAGCGCCCGTGGCGAATTGCTGGCGCACGCGGGCTTTCTCGTCGTTCGGCAGGCCAGAGACCATAGGCCCCGCAGGCACGAAGATGCCGGGGATATAGCCGAATGTTGCGGCGGCCATCACAAGGCCGGGGACGATCTTGTCGCAGACCCCGAGATAGAGCGCGGAATCAAACACGTTGTGCGACAGGCCCACACCGGCGGCCAGTGCGATCACGTCGCGGCTGAAAAGCGAGAGTTCCATGCCCGTCTGACCTTGGGTCACACCGTCACACATGGCCGGCACGCCACCTGCAACCTGCGCTGTCCCGCCTGCGCGGCGCGCGGCTTCCTTGATCTGGTTGGGGTAGGTCTCGAACGGCTGATGGGCCGAGAGCATATCATTGTAGGCCGTGATGATGCCGATGTTTGGCGATTTGTCTGCGGCCAGTGTGTCTTTGTCAGCGCCCATCGCGGCATAGGCATGGGCCTGGTTGCCGCAGGTCAGATGCGCGCGGCGCGGTCCTTCGGCGGCGGCGCGCGCCATTGTGTCAAGATAGGTGCGGCGCGGCCCTTCGGAGCGGGCGCGAATGCGGTCAGTGACTGCAGCAATCGTGGGGTGGAGCGACATGGCATCCTCCTGTTTCGTGTTCGCTGGGGCTATATCAAATCGTGTTAGCGCTAACAAGGGGGCGGGGCATCATTGTCGGGGATTCTTGGTGTTTCCGTTGCGATCGGCCACAGCACTCTTTGCAAGGCTGCGCGGTCAGGATAGAGCGCTCATATGACAGACAACAGCACATACGACCGCCCGACGGTCCGCCTCACACCCAAAGCCGAGGCCCGTGCCATCCGGCACGGCTTTCCGTGGGTTTATGCCAATGAACTGGTGACCGACAGGCGCACCCGCAACCTCGCGGCGGGCATGCTTGCCCGGCTTGAAGACAGCGGGCGAGTGCCGATGGGCACGGTGGCGGTGAACCCCGCCTCCAAGATCATCTGCCGGATGCTCGACCGCGATCCCGAGGCGGTGATTGATCAGGCGTGGTTCGCGGCACGGCTCGCGCGGGCTTTGGCGCATCGCGCAAGGCTCTATGACCAGCCCTTCTATCGTCTGGTTCATGCCGAGGCTGATGGCCTTCCGGGAGTTGTCATCGACCGCTTTGGCGACGTGGCCGTGGTCCAGCCTAACGCGGCCTGGGCCGATGTCCTGATCGGGCCGCTCACTGACGCGCTGGTTGCCGTCACAGGTGTCTCGACAGTGATCATGAATGGCACCGGACGGGCGCGCGGGCTGGAGGGGCTGGACGAACGGATGGATGTCCTGCGGGGCACCGCACCTGATGGCCCGATTCCCGTGCCGATGAACGGTGCGACTTACATGGCCGATGTCATGGGCGGGCAGAAGACCGGCCTGTTCTTCGACCAGCGGCCCAATCACGCCATGGCCGCGACCTTGGCGAAAGGCGCGCGGGTGCTGGATGTCTTCTCGCATGTGGGCGGCTTTGGTCTGGCGGCCTTGGCGGGCGGGGCTGTGTCCGCGCTGGCCGTTGATGGTTCGGAGCCTGCACTCGGCTTGGCAAGTGACGGGGCCGCAGCCATGGGTGTGGGCGAGAAATTCGCAACGCGCAAAGGGGATGCCTTCGAGGTCATGACCGCCCTTGCCGAAGAAGGACAGCAGTTCGATGTGGTCGTCTGCGATCCACCTGCCTTTGCACCATCAAAAAACGCGCTGGAGGCAGGACTGCGCGCCTATGAGCGCGTCGCACGTCTCGCCGCCCCCTTGGTGGCCGAAGGCGGCTATCTGGTGCTCTGTTCCTGTTCGCATGCTGCAGACCTTACCAAGTTCCGCAATGCCTCGTCGCGCGGGATCGGACGGGCAGGGCGGCGTGGTCAGATCATCCACACTGGTTTTGCCGGACCGGATCACCCGCTCATGCCGCATCTGGCCGAGAGCGGCTATCTCAAGGCGGTCTTCTACCGCCTATGAGAGTGATGCTCGACGCCTGCGTCCTCTATCCCACGGTGATGCGCGAGATGCTCTTGGGCTGTGCCAAGGCGGGCCTTTTCGAAGCGCGCTGGTCGCCGCGCATTCTTGAGGAATGGGCGCGGGCTGCGGGCAAGCTGGGCGATGCCGAGGAAGTCTGGGCGCGCGGCGAGATCGCCAGCCTGCGGGCGCTTTTCCCAAAGGCGGAGGTCCGTTTCGACGAGGACTTCGCGCGTCAGTTCTGGCTGCCTGATCCGGCGGACGTGCATGTGCTGGCGGCGTCTGTGGCTGGGTCCTGCGATGGCATCCTTACGATGAATGCCAAGGATTTTCCGAAGAATATCCTTGATGAAGAGGCGCTGATGCGGTGGGACCCCGACGGTTTCCTGCTGATGCTCTGGGCCGACGCGCCGCAGGTTGTGTCTCAGGTCGCGGAAAAGGTCCTGGCCGAAGCGAACCGGCTGTCGGATCAGCCCTGGACCATGCGGGCGCTGATGAAGAAAGCGCGGTTGCCACGTCTGGCCAAGACGCTGGACCGATAGAGCATCTTGCCACTGCCGGAGCCTCCGGCGGGAGTTTCACGGGAGAAAGAAGACACAAGTCAGCTCTTGCGCCACTTGACCTCATTGGCCTCGATTGCGGCGATCCGCTGCGGGGTTTTCGGGTGGCTCAACATCCACGCAGGTGTTGCCGCCCCGCGCGCGCCGGTCAGTTTTTCCAGCTTCTGGAACAGGGATTTCTGCGGGCCGGTGCCGATCCCTGCCTTGACCAGCAGGGCCGAGGCATAGGCGTCCGCCTCGAATTCGTCAGCACGCGACAGGCGTGCGGCTAGAAGGCTCATCAACATGCCGGCGATCCACGGGCCGATGAAGGGCAGAAAGCGGTTGAGGACCATGGCAAGGGCCGTCCGCATGGCGTTCTGGCCCGAAAAATCGATCATCCGCCGCCGCGCATGGCCAAGCGCCACATGCCCTAATTCATGCGCGATGACCGAGGCCATCTCTTCGGACGTGACATCGCCTGCGCGGTATTTGTTGAAGAAACCGCGCGTGATGAAGATACGCCCGTCAGGGGATGCTAGCCCGTTAACCGGTTCGATTTCGTAGATATGGACCCTGATCCGGTCGATATCGAGCGCCTTGGCCAATATGTCCATCAGGACCTTCAGGATCGGGTCGGCAAGTTCCGTGGAATTGGCATCCAGCTCGCGTTTGGTACGCCAGACCGAGAACCGGTAAAGCACCAGACCATATAGGACAGCCAGTAGGATCGGGGTGAATTTGATCATGAGGGTGATATGGGCGTTGAGGCGCGTTTCTCAAGAGATGCGAGACAAGCTGGCGCAGGTGTGAGCATCAGGCAGCTTTCCGCGATTTGCGGGCAGCGCGGGCCTCGCGCAGTTTACTGGCGTTCAGCAGCCAGATGATCAGGCTCACTGCCACAACCAGCGCCGCCAGAAAGCCTGAGAGGTTCCCCAGAAGCGATGCAATCGCGTTGATATTGTCCGCAAAGAGATATCCGAGACCGACGTAGGTTTGTGACCCACACAACTTCGCCCGCGGCCCCCCAGAGCGCGAAGCGGGCCCATGAGAATCCGGCCAATCCCGCCGCGTAATTCACATAAGGTCCGAGTGGTGCCACCAGCCAGCGCGAGAAAAGGACGCTCAGCCCGCCGTAGCCGTACATATAGTCGGCAGCGCGCTGGCGGAGCTGCGCCCGATTGCTGTTTGCGCCCAGCCACTGCGCCAGCTGCCCACTAAAGCGGTGCGCAAGCCAGTAGCCCAGATTGTCGCCCAAGACTGCGCCTGCAAAGGCCGCCAGCATCACAACCGGCAGCACCATGTCTCCTGCTGCGGCAAAGCCGCCCGAGGCCAGCATCAGCAGTGACGAAGGCACCGGCAGGGCAAGGCAACTAAGGAATGTCACGGCAAAAAGCAGCGGCACGCCGTAGTCGGCGGCAAGGGCGAGGACGAGTTCGGTCATTTGTCGCGGCTCTCACGCCATTCTGCGACGGCGGCATCGAGGCTGGACTGCATCTCTGTCATCGACATGCCTTTTTCAGTGGCAATGGCGTCCAATGACATCCGGCGGGGGACTGCTGGCCGCTCAAGATCAAACGCCTGCTGCACGACCTCGGGCGGGACGTCATAGGAGCGTCCCACATATCGCGGGGTCATCCATCCTTGCAGCGGCTGGTCCAGTTTGGCGGGGTTCGACCAATACATCATCTGCGAGACCGAGCGCACGCCGAAGACACCAGCCAGAGTTACAACGACCAAGAGCACCACAAGGGCGAGTTTGTGATGCGCCCAGATATCCCTGATCCGATGCAACATGGTGACGACCCTCTTTCTTGACGCGGCCAGACTGTGGCGCTTGGCCGGCGATCACAAGCCTCTAACGGCCCAGCACCCGCATTCCGGCGTCAATCCCTGCCAAGGTCATCGGCACCATGCGTTCTGCACCAAAGATCTGCCGGATCATGCCGATGCTCTGCGTATAGGGCCAATAGCGTTCCTGCAGCGGGTTGATCCAGAGGTTGTCCGGCCACTGGTCGCGGGCGCGTTCCAGCCAGACCTGACCGGATTCGGCATTCCAG
>CAXQAV010000011.1:0-4833 GCA_964221795.1 Luminiphilus sp.
TAACCCCGGGGCGTGACCGGCAGGTGACGATCCGGTAACGGTCGTATGACGCACGGCGCAGCTGCTACAGCTTGACTGGTTGCGCCTGCGCGCGTACATGCGGGCCATCTATCGTGGCGATTTGTTATTGGATTTACGGCGCCGTAAGTTGCTGTAGGTAAATAATTTTTAATGACAGATTTCGGCAAGGCATACTTTGGGGGAATAACCTTGGGTATTCCTTGCCCTCAAAACTTCCGCTTCAGTTCTTTCCTTGCCTGTTCTGCGCAGTCGTCAAAATACTTGGCCAAGTCCGAGATGTGAACGCAGCGTGGTGCTTTCTGACCTTCGCCCAGGCGCGTGAGAGGCAGGGGGATCTCGCCGCTTTCGATCTTGCGTAGGAATACTTCACGGCTCATCCCATTAAAGTAGTCGTTGCGCAGTGCATCGACTGGGACAAGCGGGTTTCCTTCATATTTGGCGGTGAGGAGCCAAAAGGTGTTCATGCTGCTCGCTCCTGTTCGGTGGCATACGCGCCCCATTGTTTGGCCATCGCTGCGGCAATTCCTGGAAAGGTCTTGCTGCGCATCTTCCACCGGTCAGGACCGGGGCTGGCGCGGTGGATGGCGGACCATTTCTTGTGCTCTTGGGATCCTTTAGCGGGCGGCGTGAGGCGGTTCGTGGGCTTCAGAGGGGGAGGCCGCGGAGGTATAAGCCGGTGGATTTGAAGGCAGGGTCGCCAAACCACCATGGCTGCACATGTTGCGCCGCGGGGCGGTAGTTCTGGATCCGCTCCTTCGCGTGTCGGTGCATTACCGGGTTTTCAACGGCAACCCGCGGGATGGGGGCATTCCAGCAGGCAGAGAACAGCGCGGTGCCTTCATCCAACTCTGCCCACATGTCGGCTAGGCGTCGGCCTTTGGGTGCCTTGCTGAGCCAGCGCACGCCGCTGTTGCAAAGTCGGGTGCAGGGTGGGTGCATGACGGCCAGCAAATCCCAGCCCATGCCAAGCACGTCACGGATATCGCACTGCATATGACGGTTGCTACGGTCGTCGGAGGGCAGCAGGTCGCAAGACCATGCGTCGTAGCCACGATCGAGGAACGCGCGACGCACGGTGCCGGAGGTTTCGCAGCCAATGAGAACGCGGAGAGGCTTCATTGTGATGTTGCTCTTGGTTTCCGTCGATGCCCCTCGGTCGAGGAGATGGGCAGGGGGCAGTTCTTGTCTGGGGCGCGGCGCAGTTGTGTGAGTGGTGGCCTTCATGCCGCGCCCCGGCGGTGCGGGTGGCCGAGCCCGCGTGTTTAAATCGACCTCTTCGCCTCAGCCTTGTTTTCAAGTCGCCGCGGCAAGGTAGGAGCAGTGGCTGCGCCGTTGTATGGGCAGTCTGGTCGGCCATCGGTTGCACGCCGAGTTCCGTCGAGGGTGTAGTGAATACGGGCGGCGCGAAGCCAAGCATCCAGCGCTGATGGCATGTCGTTCCCTGAGGCCGAGAGGCCGAGCAGGGAGAGGTGCCAGCGTGTCGCCGAGAAGTCGAACCGGTCGCTCGGATCGGTGCTTTCCGGCGTAAGCTTGCCGCCCAACTCTTGCAGCAGCATTGCCTGGCCAAACCGGCAGCGGGCGCTCAGGGCGCGGGCGGCGGAGTAGATTTGCTGGGGTGTCGACGGCATCGGTGTCCTGTCCTTAGGTGGTCGCGGGCGGCGGATGGATTGGAGGATTGCGCCGCCCGCGTTGATCCGCGCCGCAAGACGGGCGCGAAACCTCAAAGAAAAGCGGCGCGTCAATCCTCCATCACGCGCCGCTACTCGGCTATGTCGGTTGGGGTGGGGCCCGCGGGTTGGTCCGGACGCTGTTGCCTGCGTTCGCGTAGGTGGTTGGACAGGTGTGGGCCGGTATCCGGTCAGGCTGCATTGCGCTGGGGCACCGGGATGTTCTTCTCCGCGATGAGTGCGCGCACCTTTGCGCCGACGCGCGAAAGGGTCTGGTCGGTGGGTTCCGGAGCGGGTTCGGGCCGGTCAATAAGGTGCGCTGCGCGCAGGCGAGCTGGGTCGAACCTTTGGCCGCGGGCGGCCTTCATGGTGGCCCAGGCTTGGGTGAACAGGCGGGTATCGTCCAGATAGTCTTCGGGCGAGCCGACGATCCGGCGAGCGGTGCTAGTCATGTCTTGCATTCAATCCTCCATCGGTTGATGGAGTACTGATACCGGGGTAAATAAACCCCTGTCAATACATTCGGGGTAAATAAACCCCATTTTGTGCCGCGCCGAGGTTTGTGGGGGGGGCAGAGCTTTGTTGCTTAGTGGAATGAAAAACCCGGCACGAGGCCGGGTTTCACTGGTGAGACAGTTCTTATGCGCTAGGCCTTGATACATCCTCGCCGGATTTGTGTCTGCTGAATCACATCCTTCCGGCCCTTAAGGTCGGCGATCTGAGGTGCGACGTTGCTACCCGATAGTGAGGAAACAGGCAGGCCTAGGAAGATAACACCCACAGTGTCGTTTTGGCGCGCTTTCGTTTGTTGCTCGGAAGCTGTTTTGAGCGCGCTGTCGATACGGGTGGCCTCTGCTGAAAGTTGCGAACAATTCCAGCCTTGATAGGTAGTTGGTGAAATGTAGGAGGCTTGGATTGCCTCCGGTTTCTGTGCGCAAGCTGAGAGAGAGGCAATCGTGAGTATGGTCGTCATGACCGCTGTAACTTTTTTCATTACTTTTCCGTGAATCGTCTTGTGGTTGATGCGTGTCGTTCCTAACGCATTCAGCGGTCGGTGTCTCTCGGCTTTTTTCTCTGGGGGGCAATAGTGCTATATTCGAGTTGCGGAGATTTTAGGCTCGATCCGGAGTGGAGGATGATGTCTTGGACGAGCACTTGAAGACGTCAGTGGTGGAAATACGCCAACTGTACTGGGCCGAGAGAGAAGCTGCCGTTAAATCATCTCTTTATGGCGAGTTCCGCAGGCCAATGTAGCCGAACCCGGGCAGCCCACTTTAGGCGAATGTTCCAAATGTTGTTTGCGCCAGGGTTCAGGCTGATTAGGTGGAAAAGGCCGGGTTCGTCTCCAGCCTTAACTTGTTTGACCCAGCCCATACCGTTTTCGTCTTCGCACACGCACCGATGGCCGATGTCTTCAAATGCCACCGCATCATGACCGTTGCGCGTGTAGAACAGAAGATCCCCTGCTGAGTAGACAGGTTCCATGCTGTTGCCTTCAACCTCAACTGCGACGATGCCGCGCGGGGATAGGCCTGGCGGGCATTCAACTTGAGGACCTCCACCTTTCTCGTAGGCATCAAATACTGGGACCTGTGCGCCGGCACCGACTTTGCCGGCTATGGCTATGGTGGGAACTGGTGCTGGCTCTGTTTGACCTTCCAGAAAGCCTTCGAGTGTCGTTCCGAAAGAGGCGGCTATGCGGACTGCGTCATCAACATTGGTCGATTTAGCTTTGCCCTGGGCGAGGTTTTTCAGCAGTTCATAGGACACACCCGCGTCGCGGGCGACCTGACGCATTGATTTGCCTGTTGTTTGTATCGCCGCAATGAATGCGTCTCTGAACGTCTGTTGCATGTGGGGTAAATTACCCCAGTTCAGGGAATAGTGCATGGCGTAAAAATACCCTTGACCTGTGGGGTAAAAAAACCCCAGAAGGGGGCATGGAACAGTTTCTAGAAGAGATAGCGGCTTATGCCGAAGCTGTTGGGCGGAGCCCGCAGCATGTCTTGCGCCAAGCGATCGGCGCGAATTGGAACCAGTGGCAGGCTTGGAAGGACGGGCAATCTAGTCCGACGCTTCATACTGTCGACAAGATCCGCCGCTATATGTCCGCTAATCCTCCGCCAGCGAATGGTCAGGTTGCCGCATGACGCGCCCCAGCCTGACCCTGATCGTAAACAATGATGTCTCATGCCAGCAGCATGCAGCGGGCGCGGGCGCAAAGTCTTGGTCAAATCAGTTTGACCCATACGCGCTGAAGGTCAGCGCGCCTGAACTCTGGTCAGCCTATTTCCGCGCCCGTTTCAGCAGCCCGCGCGAGGTCGCGCTGTTCTGTGACGTGAGTTTCCAGACGGCTTTGAACTGGTGGGGCGCAGTGACCGCGCCTGTAAGCCATATTGCGCTGCTGGTGATGCTGACGGATCCCGGCGCGCCCGCGTTTTTCAGCGAAAAGCTGGAGCGGGCGGCATGAGCGTTTCGTGGGAAATCATTCCGAACACTGCAGGCGGGGCCGTCATGTCCCTTTGCCTGAGCGCCGACAGGGGGCAGGCGCGCCTGCGAGTGGCCCTCAATCACCTCCCTGTGGACCTTGGGCGCGTGGTGGCCTCGCTGCCACGCGCCCCTTTTATGGCGGGGAGGTTGCATGCTTGATTTCTCTGGCCCGCACAACTGGCAGCGGCTGCGTGAACGCGCTGAGGGCGCTGCGTTGCTGCACGAGGGCGCTTTGCTGGTCGATGTGGCTTCCTGCGCTGCGGGCAAGCTCGCCTGTCTCGCCACGCCTTATGCGGGGTTCGATGGCGGGCCGGTGTTGGCCGCAGACCTCGCTGTTGCCTGGATGGGGATGCTGGCGCAGGTCGGTATCCTGCCGCTTTGCCCGGCCTTTATGGCCGCGGAGGCCGGTCTGGCCGTCGAGGATTCGACGGGACCGGTGCGCCATGCGGACCTGGTCGTCGTGCCGACGCTACCGGGCTGGCAGCGATCTGTCGGGGTCTGGCAGTCAGCTTTTCTGGCATTGGAAATGAACAAGCCTGTCTTCGTTCTCGACGGAGGCGGGCCGAATGATCTGGAGGTAGGGCTGTGAAAGACGTGGTTGACGGTCTGGACGGGCGGACGCCCGATACCTGGCCATTGCAGCGCGGGGAAACCT
>CAXQAV010000012.1:0-2882 GCA_964221795.1 Luminiphilus sp.
GTCGAGGCGCTGGTCAGCCCCGAGGGCGGCGATTTCTCGATCAAGCTGGAGGATCAGGTGGTGATTACCGAGGACGGCTATGAAAACCTAACGAAATACCCATTCGACCCTGCTCTGATGGGCCAATAAGGGCAACGCTGGGCCCGTAACATCTCTCACCTTGCCGCGACATACGGTGAAAAAAGTTGTGCGCGTGCCCTGTGCCCTCCATCTCTATGGCACCAAAAAGACTGCCCCAGAGAAATGTCACGCCCATGCCGACAGAAAAACTCTCCTTTGCCGGCCATGCCGGAGATACGCTGGCTGCGCGTCTCGATATGCCGCAGGGCTCGCATATGGCGACTGCCCTCTTCGCACATTGCGTCACCTGCTCGAAGGACCTGACTGCGGCGCGGCGGATCGCTGGACGGCTCGCGGCGATGGGCATTGCGGTCTTGCGGTTCGATTTCACCGGCCTTGGCCATTCAGAAGGCGAGTTCGGGAACACCAGTTTTACCTCCAATGTCGAGGATCTGGTCGCCGCCGCCAAAGCGCTCGAGGAACGAGGTATGGCACCTTCGCTGATCATCGCCCATTCGCTCGGTGGCGCAGCGGTGCTCAAGGCCACCCCGCAAATCCCCAGCATCAAGGCCGCTGTCACCATCGGTGCGCCCTTTGATCCGGGGCACGTCACGCACAATTTTGCTCAAGCTATCCCCGAGATTGTCGATCAGGGCGTGGCGGAAGTCACCTTGGGCGGGCGTCCGTTCCGCATCGGCAAGGGCTTTGTCGATGATGTGAGCAATGCGTCCCTGAAAGCCGCCATCAGCAAACTGGGCGCCGCCTTGCTGGTTCTGCATGCGCCCCGCGATGCCACCGTCGGGGTCGAAAACGCCTCCGATATCTTCCTTGCTGCCAAGCATCCCAAGAGCTTTGTCACGCTCGATGATACAGACCACCTGATCACCAAGCCCGCAGACGCCGAATATGCCGCCGACGTGATCGCGGCATGGTCGAAACGCTATCTGAAACTGCCGGAACCCGAAAAGACCGCCGCCGTCCCCGAAGGTGTCCTGCGCGTGACTGAGGCCGATGCAAATGGCTTTCTTCAGGACGTCCAGTCATGCCCGCATCACGCCCTTGCCGATGAGCCTGCCAAGTTCGGTGGCACCAACAAGGGGCTCACCCCTTACGGCTTTGTCTCGGCGGGTCTCGGGGCCTGCACGTCAATGACGATCCGCATGTATGCGCGGCGCAAGGGCTGGCCGCTCACAGGCGTCAGCGTAGACATCAGGCACGCCAAGGAACATGCCGCAGACGCCGCCGATCCGGGGGCCAAAGTCGATCATTTCGAGCGGGTTATTCATTTGAGCGGTGATCTGTCGGACGAGCAGCGTGAACGCCTGCTTGAGATCGCAGACAAATGCCCCGTCCACCGGACGCTCGAACGCGCATCGACGGTATCCACCACACTCGCATGAAAAAAAGCGCTGCGGGATGCAGCGCCTTTCTCAATTCGTTGGCGAGTTCCGCTTACTTGCGGGCGTCGCCGACCATCTTCCAGACAGCAGGAAGCAGCAGCGCAGCCAGACCCAGCTTCAGCGCATCACCGATCAGGAAAGGTGTCAGACCCCACTGAACGATCGGCTGGTTGAAACCATAGAGCACACCCAGCCATACAACGCCGGGAACGTAGATCAATGCGTTGCCGACCAGCATCGCCAGCGCCATCTTGCCCATCGAGCGGTCCCAGCCTGCACGTGCCAGATAACCCAGTGCCAGCGTCGCCAATACGTAACCAACCAGATAGCCGCCTGTGCCACCCATCATGTACGACAGGCCATAAGCTTCTGCCGAGGAACCGGCGAAAACATCAAAACCCAGTGCGCCGATGATCATATAGCCAAGGATCGTCGTCAGGCCGAGCATCGGGCCATAAGCAGCACCAATTGTCAGCACGGCGAATGTCCCCATGGTGATCGGCACGGGCCACATCGGGATTTTGATCTTGGCGGCAATCGCCAGAACCATGATCCCCAGAACCACCATCGCGGCCTGCTTGACGCGCAGTGCGGTCCCTTCGGACGGGCCAAAGGCTTCGGTCAAAACTTTATCATTCAGTGCGAGGGCCATTGCCGCCTCCCCTTTTTCGACTTCGTTGACATGTTTCTGCCCCATCCCGCGATGCGGCGCAAGCGCGTTGGCTCTATCAGGCGCGGGTATAACGCGTGACCGAGCGATAATCCTTGCGCGGACCCTTCACCGTCCACGTCACCTGCCAGTCTGGAAAACCGACAAAAGAGTATGCGCCGCGATACATATCCTCGCCGCAGAGATGCGGTGTTGCCTCGGGCCCGCCCTCCAAGGGGAAGCTGTGAAAAGGGGCACCATCGGCGTAGCCGACAAAGACGTCTGTGTCCGTGAAACTCCACAGATAGCTGCGCTCGGCCACGAGCGGCGCACCACCCGCGAAGCGCAATGTCCCGCGTTCGTGGTAGAGCAGACCCGCATCGGCCGGCGTAAATCTGGCCAGACCCTCCAGTGTCCCCGCCTCCAGAATACGGAAATCGGTGATCTCGCGCATGATCTGCCACTCACCCGAGAAATCTTCTGCGCCCAGTTTCACCGGTTTATACCCTGCCTAGAGGTCAACTCGTGCTTGAGGCTTGCCGCCTGCCCCCTTATGACGCGAGGCGAAACCTCTGCCCACCCCTGAAAAAAGGTCTCTGCCCATGATCCCCCGCTATTCCCGCCCCGAAATGACTGCCATCTGGGAACCGGCAACCAAGTTCCGCATCTGGTACGAGATCGAGGCGCACGCGTGCGACGCACAGGCCGAGCTGGGTGTCATCCCCAAGGAAAACGCCGAGGCCGTCTGGAAAGCCAAGGACGTCGAATTCGAC
>CAXQAV010000013.1:0-2651 GCA_964221795.1 Luminiphilus sp.
CAGACAACCCGCGATCTTGAGAACGCATTGGAATTGCAGGCGCGCGGCGTCGCGACCGAAGACCGCGTGACCCAGGCTCGTGCAGGCAAGGCTGCTGCCGAAGCTGCACTGACTGCCGCCGAGGAGCGGCTCGAAAACACCATCATCCGCGCGCCCTTTGCGGGCCGCTTGAATGATCTGACACTGGATGTCGGCGAATTTGTCGATTCAGGCACGCTGGTTGCCGAGGTTCTCGACAATGACCCGCTGACGGTTGTTGTGCAGGTCCCGCAACAGGCTCTGTCGCGCCTTGAAACCGGCCAGTCGGCGCAGGTCCAGTTCATTACCGGTGAGGAACGCATCGGGCGTGTCAGCTTTATTGGTGGCAATGCAGATCAGCAGACCCGCACCTTCCGCGTCGAAGTGGAAGTCGACAATCCCCAGAGCATGATGCCCGCAGGGTTGAGTGCCCACGTCGTCCTGCCAACAGGTATTGCGCGTGGGCACTTCGTGTCGCCTGCGATCCTTTCCTTGGGAACATCGGGTGAGTTGGGCATCAAGACTGTTGATGTCGACAGCCGCGTTGTCTTCTCGCTTGTCTCTATCGTGCGCGCGCAGACAGATGGTATTTGGATCACCGGACTGCCGGACAACGCAAATATCATCACCGTCGGTCAGGGCTTTGTGCAGGCGGGCGACCTTGTGAACCCGCAAGTGGCCGAGTCCGCGCTGCAGGCAGGGCTTGATCAATGAAGACGCTGATTGATGCCGCCTTCAACCGCAGCAAGGTGGCCTTGCTGCTGTTTGTGTTCCTGCTCGCCGTCGGTTCGCTCGCCTATGTCGCGATCCCGAAAGAGAGTAACCCCGAGATCCCGATCCCTGTGGTCTATGTCTCGGCCTCGGTTGACGGTATCTCGCCGCAAGACGCCGAAGATGTGCTGGCCAAACCGATGGAGGCCGAGTTTGCGTCGCTGACCGGCCTCAAGGAAATGAAAGCGACAGCCAGTGAAGGCCGTGCCAGTGTCCAGCTTGAGTTCGAGCCCGGCTATGACGCCGATATCGCGCTCGACGATGTCCGCGAGGGCGCGGACAAGGTCGAGGGCGATCTTCCCTCCGATGCCACTGTTATCGTCACCGAAATCAACACGGCCCTTTTCCCGATCCTGACGGCCATCCTGTCCGGCCCTGTGCCGGAACGGACGCTGAACGCACTGGCCGAGGATCTGCAGGACGACATCGAGTCGCTGAGCGGTGTGCTCGAGGTTGATGTCGGGGGCAAGCGCACGGAACTGCTGGAGGTCCTGATCGACCCCACGGTCTTCGAGACCTACAACATTACCTTTGACGAGTTGATCAACTCGATCACCGCCAACAACCAGCTGATCGCCGCGGGTGCCATTGAAAGTCAGGCGGGGCGTCTGGTCCTGAAGGTGCCCGGGCTGATCGAAAACCTTGAAGACGTGATGGAACTGCCCATTCTGGTGCGCGGCCAGACCGTCGTGACATTCGCGGATGTGGCCACGATCCGCCGGACCTTTGTGGACCCGACTGGGTTTGCCCGTATCGACGGCCAGCCGGCGCTGGCGCTTGAAGTCAAGAAGCGGGTCGGTGCCAACATCATCGAAACCGTGGAAGAGGTCCGCGCCGTGATCGAACGCGCGCAGGCGGATTGGCCTGAAAACGTGCAGGTTCGCTATACGCTGGACGAGAGTGAAACCGTCAAATCCATGCTGTCCGACCTTGAGGCGAACGTGATCGCCGCGATCATCCTTGTCATGATCGTCGTGGTCTATGCGCTGGGCCTGCGGTCCTCGCTTCTGGTCGGTCTTGCTATTCCGGGGGCGTTCCTCACGGGTGTCGCGGGGCTCTATTTCATGGGCTATACGATGAATATCGTGGTCCTCTTCTCGCTCATCCTTGTGGTGGGGATGCTGGTGGACGGTGCGATTGTGACCGTGGAACTGGCTGACCGCTACCTGCACGAGGGAAAGTCACCGAAAGTTGCCTATGCGGAAGCAGCCAAGCGGATGGCATGGCCGATCATCGCCTCGACCGCGACAACACTTTGCGTGTTCTTCCCGCTCCTTTTCTGGTCGGGGGTTGTCGGCGAATTCATGAAGTTCCTGCCGATCACTGTGATCTTCACACTGGCCGCGTCGCTCTTCATGGCGCTGGTCTTTATACCGGTGACCGGTGGTCTGATCGGCAAGCGGCAGGCGCAATCGGCAAAGTCCAAAGCCCAGCTTTATGCTGCCGAAAAGGGTGACCCGCGAAAGATGACCGGTTTCATGGGTGGCTATATCCGTGTGCTGGAATGGTCGATCATGCGGCCTTGGCTGACAATGACACTGGCCATCGGGGCGCTGGTCGGGTCGTTTGTCGCCTATGGCAACCTCGGAAACGGGCTGACTTTCTTCCCTGAAGTCGAACCCGATTACGCACAGGTCGAGGTCCGCGCCAAGGACAACTTCTCGGTCTACGAACAGGACGCGCTGGTCAAACTGGTCGAGCAGCGCCTGTCGACCTATGACGAGATCGCCAGCATCTATGCGCGCACCGGGTCTTCCAGCGAGAGCGGCGACGTCATCGGTTCGTTGCAACTGGAACTGACGGAATGGGATACCCGTCGCCCCGTTGTCGAAATCGCCGAAGACATTCGCGCCGATATGGCA
>CAXQAV010000014.1:0-5154 GCA_964221795.1 Luminiphilus sp.
GCTGGTTCTATCTCTCGACGATCCTCGATGATTACAGCCGTTACATCATCGCCTGGAAGCTCTGCACGACGATGAAGTCGTGCGACGTGACCGACACGCTGGACCTGGCGCTGCAAGCCTCGGGCTGTTCGCACCAAACACCGAGAGCAGCAGCGCGACGGATTATTGCAAGTTGGGGCGCTGTTGGATTGTCGCCAAGATGATCTACCAGATCGGCACAGAGTTCCTTGAACCTCCGCCCGCCATGCGTCCGCATATCGACGCCTTGCAAGATCGTGCCTTGAGTTCCCATACGGGTGGCACCCTG
Source organism: Luminiphilus sp. (assembly GCA_964221795.1). GTDB lineage: Bacteria > Pseudomonadota > Alphaproteobacteria > Rhodobacterales > Rhodobacteraceae > Yoonia. Next base: position 308 of record CAXQAV010000014.1, read on the forward strand.
AGGCTTTGGCTTGCTTATCCGTGGGCTAGTCTTGGTCATTGCTCCAACTTTAAGGGCAGATTTAAGGGCTGATTAATAAGGACTAACATGACAGAGCATTGTTATCCTTATTTCATTTCATTAAGTCGGTGCTCACAAAACGGCACCCGCTCCAGTCTGTATGCAAATTTGAATATTCTGAATGCGCAGCCTTGGCTTGTGAAACGATCAGTTCAGTTTTATGTCCCACGCAAAGCTGTTGAGGACCACGCATGGCGGATACGCAGACAACCCGACCCGAGGATCGCCCCGTCGGCAAGAAAGTGAGCGCGCTGCGCGCGCTGTGGCCATTTATTAAGCCCTACAAGCTCAATCTCTTTGCCGCAGGCTTTGCCCTGGTCTTTACCGCCGGCGTCGCGCTGACACTGCCGATTGCGGCGCGTCTGGTGGTGGATACATTCGGGCTCAGCTCGGGTGAGATCGGTCAGCATTTCAGGCTGATGCTTGTGGTTGCCGTGCTCTTGGCCTTCGGGACAGCAACACGATACTACCTTGTGACACGACTGGGCGAACGTGTCGTGGCCGATATCCGCAAGGCGGTCTTCAACCGCATGATCTCGATGAGCCCCGCGTTCTACGAACGGATCATGACCGGCGAGGTGCTGAGCCGGATTACCACTGACACCACGCTGATCCTTTCCGTGATTGGCAGTTCGGCCTCGATCGCGCTGCGCAATATCCTGATCTTCATCGGCGGCGTGATCCTGATGCTGCTGACCTCGGTCAAGATGAGCGCCATGGTGCTCTGGCCCATTCCTGTCGTGCTCTTTCCGATCATGTTCCTTGGTCGCCGTGTGCGCAGCCTGTCCAAGGAAAACCAGGACCTGATCGCGGAATCGAGCGGAGATGCTTCCGAACAGCTGCTCTCGGCGCAGACCGTGCAGGCCTTCACCCACGAAGAACTGAGCCGCGCGAAATTCGATGCAGTCACTGAAGAAAGCTACCGTTCGGCCCGCAGGCGCATCCTGACGCGCGCGGCCCTGACAGCCGTGGTGATCTTCATGATCTTTGCGGCAATCGTGCTGTTCCTGCAGATGGGGTCACAGGACGTCAGCCGCGGCGAGATCACCGAGGGCGGGCTGGTCCAGTTCATGATCTACACGATCATGGTCGGTGGCGCGGTTGCCGCTTTGGCCGAGGTCTGGGGCGAATTGCAGCGTGCCGCCGGTGCGACCGAGCGTCTGGTGGAACTGCTAACAGCCGAGGATACGGTGCAAGACCCCGCGACGCCAAAGACACTGACACCGCCGGTCAAGGGGGCGCTTTCGTTCGAGAACCTGCGGTTCAACTATCCTTCCCGTCCCGATATCTCGGCCCTCGATGGGATCGATCTGCACATTGAGCCGGATGAGACAGTGGCCCTTGTCGGCCCCTCCGGCGCGGGCAAGACGACGATCATCCAGCTTGTGCAGCGGTTCTATGACCCGCAGGGCGGTGCGGTGAAGCTCGACGGTATCGACCTGCGCGAGCTGGACCGCGCCGACTTCCGCAAGCATCTGGCGCTGGTGCCGCAGGACCCTGTGATCTTCGCGGATACCGCCCGCGAGAACATCCGCTTTGGCCGCCCCGAGGCGACCGACGCTGAGGTCGAGGCTGCGGCCAAGGCTGCCGCTGCGCATGAGTTCCTGACAGCCCTGCCTGATGGCTATGACAGCTATGTCGGCGAGCGCGGCGTGATGCTTTCCGGTGGACAAAAACAACGGATCGCCATTGCCCGTGCCATTCTGCGGGATGCGCCGGTTCTATTGCTCGACGAGGCGACAAGTGCCCTTGATGCCGAAAGCGAATATGCTGTGCAGCGCGCCGTCGAGGATCTGGCAAAGACACGGACCACACTCATTGTCGCGCACCGCCTTGCCACGGTGAAGAAGGCGGACCGGATCATCGTTCTGGAGCATGGCAAGATCGTCGCGCAAGGCACGCATGATGCGCTGGTGGCGCAGGGCGGGCTCTATGCACGACTGGCCCGTCTGCAGTTCACCGAAGGTGTCGCAGCGGAATAACGGCGTTTTTCGCAGCTTCAGACTTGTGAACACGGCTTTTCTTGATCAACCTGTTTCAACAGGGAGGCCGCGCTTGCGCGTGGATAACAAGAAAAGGGAGTGAGACCATGGCCTTTGCGACGATCGCAGACCGTGACGCTATTGAAAACGAAAAGCCGTGGGAAGACTGCGCCAAACCCGTCACGACATTTGAGATGCTCAGCAACACGGCTGCGAAGTTCGGGACGCGCAAGGCGACCAGCTTCAGCCTCCTGTCTGACCCCTCGGCCCCTTGCGAAACGCTCGACTGGAATACCCTGCGGGACAAGACTGCGCAGGCGGCGAATATGTTCCGCGCGCTGGGCGTGTGCGAGAAGCATGTTGTCGCCTATCTGATGCCGAATGCGACCGAGACCATCCTGACCTATCTGGGCGGGCAGGTCGCGGGGATCGTGAACCCGATCAACCCCTTGCTTGAAGCCGAACAGATTGCCGCAATCCTGCGCGAGACCAATGCCAAGGTGCTTGTCACACTCAAAGCCTTCCCCAAGACTGATGTTGCCCAAAAGGCCGCTGAGGCCGTGCGCCTTGCGCCGAACGTGACGCATGTTCTGGAAGTGGACCTGCTGCGCTATCTGACGGGCCTCAAGAAGTTCATCGTGCCGCTGATCCGGCCCAAGAACCCCGTTGCGCACAAGGCGACGGTGCTGGACTTCAACGCAGAGTTGGCGAGACAGCCCAAAACGCTCAGCTTTGAGGACAGCAAGGCCGACCGTGTGGCCGCCTACTTTCATACCGGCGGCACGACCGGCATGCCGAAAGTGGTGCAGCACAAATATTCGGGCATTATCTATAACGCTTGGCTGGGCGATCGGCTCTTGTTCACTGAAAACGATGTGCAGATCTGCCCGCTGCCGCTGTTCCACGTCTTCGCGACGATCGTGTCGCTGGGCGCGTCCCTCGGATCTGGGGCGCAGATCGTTTTCCCGACACCGCAGGGCTATCGCGGCGAAGGGGTTTTCGACAATTTCTGGAAGCTGGTCGAAAAGCACAAAGTCACCTTCATGATCACCGTGCCGACGGCGATGTCCGCGCTCATGCAGCGCAAGGTCAATGCGGATATCTCGTCCCTGAAACTGGCGTTCTGTGGCTCGGCCCCGCTGCCACTTGAGCTTTACCGCCGCTTCGAAGAGGCCGCAGGTGTGACAATCTGCGAAGGCTACGGTCTGACCGAGGCGACATGCCTCGTATCGATCAACCCGCCCGAAGGGGAAAAGCGCGTTGGTTCAATCGGTGTGCCTTTCCCTTACACGGATGTGCGGATCATTTCGCCTGCCACAGGTGAGGAACTGGGCGTCGACGAAATCGGCGAGATCTGTGTCAGCAACCCGGGCGTTGCTGATGGCGATACCTATACAGAGCCAGACAAGAACGCTAACCTCTACCGGCCAGGCAACAAGTCCAACACACAGTATCTGCGGACCGGCGATCTGGGGCGCAAGGATGCCGATGGTTATCTCTGGATCACCGGCCGCGCCAAAGACCTCATCATCCGTGGCGGCCACAATATCGACCCCGCCGAGATCGAAGAGGCGCTGGCAGGTCATGACGCCGTTGCCTTTGCCGGTGCCATCGGTCAGCCCGATGAACATGCAGGCGAAGTGCCTTGCGTCTATGTGGAACTGGTCAAAGGGGCCGATGTGACCGAGGCCGAGCTTCTCGAATATGCCAAGGCGCATATCCACGAGCGCGCCGCACACCCCAAGCATCTCGAAATCCTGCCGGAACTGCCAAAGACCGCAGTCGGCAAGATCTTCAAGCCGGATCTGCGCAAACGTGCGATCACGCGGGTGTTCAACGCGGCCTTGGCTGATCTTGCCGCCGAGGTGAAGGACGTGACCGAAGACAAGAAACGCGGTCTGGCTGCCTCTGTCGTCAAAACCGGCACAGTGAGCGACGAAGAAATCGGAACCGCGCTGAACGCCTACACTATCCCTTGGGAGATTGCGCACTAGGTAGTCAGCGAAACGGCCAAAAGAAGGATCGCTGATATGGCAAAACTCGCTTTTCTCGGACTTGGTGTCATGGGTTTCCCCATGGCGGGGCATTTGCAGGCGGCCGGTCACGACGTGACCGTCTACAACCGGACAGCGGCAAAGGCGGAAAAATGGGTCGCGGCTCATGGCGGCAAAATGGCTGCGACGCCTGCCGAAGCTGCTGCCAGCGCGGAGATGGTCATGGCCTGTGTCGGCAATGACGACGACCTGCGGTCGGTCTGTCTGGGCGAGGACGGGGCCTTTGCGACGATGGCTGAAGGGACATTGTTCGTGGACCACACGACAGTCTCGGCTGCTGTGACGCGGGAGCTGCACGATGTGGCTTCTGGCATAGGCATCGGGTTCATCGATGCGCCGGTCTCGGGCGGGCAGGTAGGTGCCGAAAACGGGCAGCTCTCGATCATGTGCGGCGGCGCCGAAGGCGACTATGCGCGGGCCGAAGCGGTGATCGGTGCCTATGCCAAACTCTGCCGGCGGATCGGCGAAAGCGGGGCAGGGCAGATGACCAAGATGTGCAACCAGATTGCCATTGCCGGTCTGGTCCAGGGCCTTTCGGAAGCGCTGCACTTTGCACAGAAAGCCGGTCTGGACGGGCGCGCCGTGGTCGAGGTGATCAGCCAGGGCGCTGCGGGCAGCTGGCAGATGTCAAACCGTTACGAGACTATGCTCAGCGACACATGGGACCATGGTTTCGCTGTGGACTGGATGCGCAAGGACCTCGGGATCTGCTTGTCGACGGCAGATGAGAACGGGGCGAGACTTCCTGTTA
>CAXQAV010000015.1:0-4175 GCA_964221795.1 Luminiphilus sp.
CTCTTGTGACTGGAGTTCAGACGTGTGCTTTCCGATCTGGGGCGCCGACCGCGCGCACATCGAGGCCGAGGCGACCAAACTCGCCTATGACGCCCGCAACCGCTTTATCGCGGACGCCGACCACTGCACGCGGGCCGACTACATGATGGCGCCCGAAACAGCCGAGAAACTGGCCGCCCTGATCAAGATGGACAGCGTGCTACCGCCCGCCGCCCTGCCGGTGGAAGAGGTGCACAAGGACACGATTTATATCACCGTGGTCGACAAGGACCGGATGACCGTCTCGCTGATCTATTCGATCTTCCACTCCTTCGGATCCGGCGTGGCCTCGGACAAATTCGGTATCCTGTTCCAGAACCGCGGGGCAGGCTTCAGCCTGACAGAAGGCCATCCAAACGAAGCCGCCGGCGGCAAGCGTCCGATGCACACAATCATCCCCGGACTGCTCAAGAAAGACGGCAAGCCCTATATGCCGTTCGGCGTCATGGGAGGGGCGTATCAGGCAACGGGGCATGCGCGGTTCGTCAGCAACGTCACCGACTTTGGCCTCTCCCCGCAGGAGGCAATGGACGCCCCCCGCAGCTTTGCCATCGAAGGCGAGCTTCGGCTGGAGCGCGGCTACAGCGACGCGGTGCGCGCCGACCTCGCGGCACGCGGCCACAATGTCGTTACACCCGAAATCGCGATCGGCGGATCGCAGGCGATCAAGATCCACGACAACGGTGTGCTGGAAGCGGGGAGCGATCACCGCAAGGACGGCTGCGCCATCGGCTATTGACCTTCGGCACAGGTTCGCCCCCAACTGACCGCAAAGTTGGGGGCATTTCTTGACCGACAGAAACATCGCATCATCCGCGCGCCCTGCCGCGCGCCCGTCATCCGATACCCGCGCGCTGGAGCGCCGCCTTGGCGACTGGATGCGGGCGCGGCTGCCGTTTGCGTTGGCGGAATATGTCATGTTCGGCTGCAAGCAGGGGTGGGCGGCGCTCTTTGGCGGATGGTTCCTCCTTGGCTTGATCGTTTCGGCGAAACTCTGGCAACCGGATTGGCCATCGCGCGCTACGACGCGCTGCTGCTTTATGCGCTGTTCCTGCAGGCCGCCTTTCTTGCCTTGGGGCTTGAGACATGGCGCGAGGTGCGGGTGATCCTGCTGTTCCACCTTACGGGAACAATCATGGAAATCTTCAAGGTCCACGCCGGTAGCTGGTGCTATCCGGGAGAGGGACTGTTCAAGATCATGGGCGTGCCGCTCTTTTCGGGGTTCATGTATGCGGCGGTTGGATCCTACATGGCGCGGGTGATCCGCGTCTTTGACATGCGGTTTGCCCCTTACCCGCCGTTCTGGATGACGGTGGTGCTGGCCACGGCGATCTATGTGAATTTCTTTGCGCACCATTTCCTGCCGGACATCCGGTTGGCGCTGTTCGCCGCCACGGTGATCATCTTTGCGCGGACGCGGATCTGGTTTCACATCGGGCAGAATGACTACTGGATGCCGCTGCCACTGGCCGCGTTCTTTTCGTCCTTCTTCCTCTGGGTGGCCGAGAACATCGGCACCGCCACGCGCACATGGCTCTATTCAGGGCAGAACCCCGACCATTGGGTCAGCTTTGCAAAGATGGGGTCGTGGTATCTGCTGCTCTACGTCAGTTTCGTGACAGTGACGCTGGTCACACGGGATGCGTTAGAGGAATAGACGGACGTCGCTCGCCGCCATCACCCCGCCCTGAGCGACCGCAGGAACAACCCTGCGCCACCGACCAGCAGTACAAGAATGATCAGTAGGTCCAGAATGCTAATCCGCGCGAACTGGATCGTCATATTGGCGATGACACCGAAGACGAGCGCGATGACCGAGACACCGGCCAGTATCCATCCCGCCCAGTTCTTGGAGTTGTAGAAAATCATCCCCACGCCAAAGACGAAGGGGATCAGGATGAACCCGCTTGTGACAGGCAATCCGCCGACGCGGAATGCGACCGCGCCAAAGCTGAAATTCGGCACGACGATAATGCTGTTCAGCAAGAGGTAAGGCCGCCCACCATCATGATCAGCCCGACAAGAAAGCTGACTGTGCCGCCTTCGGTTCCGCCTGCGCCGCGTGCCATGTGATCCCCTTGCTGCGGTTTCTCTGGCCTGAACCTAGGGTGCGGAGGCGGTGAAATCCAGAGGACTGCGCGCGGTTCCTTACTGGCACGCGTATGGACAGGTGCCATACGCGAGCCATACGCCTGCCATACGCTGTCTGGCAGGGTTAAATGCGGGCTTTTAGCTCGTCCATCAATTCGGTCAGGACCGCGACGGACCGCTCGTTCGTCAGCCTGCCATTCTCGTCAAAGGCATTGCCGGAATCGGCGATCATCACTTCCGGTCCCTGCAGGATATTCGGCCGGAAGGGCGTCATCATCAGGCGCAGCGCGAACTGCGTCCGCTCGCCACCCGCACGCCCAGCGGCAGCTGACATGATGGCGACGGGCTTGTTTTTCCAGGGTCCGCCTTTCGTGCGGCTGACCCAATCGAGCGCGTTCTTCAGCGAGCCCGGAGGCGCTTTGTTATACTCGGGCGTCGAGATAATCACCGCATCCGCTGCCGCGATCTGGTCGGCAAGTGTTTGAACGGACGCGGGAATTCCCTCCTGCTCCTGAATGTCTTCATTGAAGAGGGGCAGGTTGATATCGGCCTCAACAAATGCATCAGGGGCAAAGAGTTCAGCCGCGTAGCGCATCAGTTTTGTATTGGTCGAGGCCGCGCGCAGCGATCCGGAAATTCCCAAAAGCGTTGTCATCATCAGTCCTTTGTCTGTCGTTGGTCCTGACCTAGGCCGCGACAGGAAAAGTGCAACCTGCGCGCTTGCACAGGGCTGTCAGCTGACACATTGTGGCGGCAATCTTGGAGGGAAAGACATGATCCGGCACGGCGGTAAAATCCTGAGCGATCAGTTGGTGAAACTGGGGGTGAAACGGGTCTTTTCGGTCCCCGGCGAAAGCTTTCTCGCCGCGCTCGACGGGCTTTATGACAGTGGAATCAAGAACATCGTCTGCCGTCAGGAAGGCGGTGCCGCGATGATGGCCGAAGCCTACGGCAAGATGACCGGCACTCCCGGCGTCTGCGTTGTGACGCGGGGTCCGGGGGCTACGAATGCCGCGGCAGGTGTCCATATCGCGATGCAGGACAGCACACCCATGGGGCTTTTCGTGGGCCAGATCGACAACCGCCACACAGACCGCGAAACCTTCCAGGAGGTGGACTACAAGGCCGTCTTCGGCGGTCTCGCAAAATGGGTCGCGCAAGTGGACCACACCGACCGCCTGCCGGAATACATCGGGCGGGCCTTCCGTGTCGCTATGTCTGGGCGGCCCGGCCCCGTGGTGCTGGCCTTACCAGAGAATATGCTGAGTGCAGAGGCCGATGTGCCCGATATCACAATCCCCGACCTGCCGCGCCCGCAGATGACGCCGGACACACTGCAATCCGTTATGCATATGCTTGGTCAGGCAGAACGTCCACTGGTCGTTGTCGGGGGTCCGCATTGGTCGTCCGAGGCCCGCACAGACCTGCAAGCCTTTGCCGAAACACAGAATATTCCTGTCGCAGTCAGTTTTCGGAGACAGGACTACATTAACAACCGCCATCGCTGCTATGCCGGTGATCTGAATGTCGGGATCAATCCGCGCCTCGCGAAGCGTGTCCGCGAGGCGGACCTACTGCTGCTGATCGGCACGCGCTTTGGCGATATCGAGACCCAAGGCTATACCCTCGTCGATCCCGCCGACCCGCAGAAGACCATCATCCATATTCACGCGGATGCCGATGAAATCGGACGTGTCTATACGCCCGCGATCGGGATCACAGCGACAGCGCCTGCCGCCCTTGACCAGCTCGTCAATGCGGCCCCCGCCGGAAACTGGAGCGACTGGACCGCCGCCGCCCGTGCCGACTACGAGTCGTGGCTTACGCCACAGGAAAGCCCCGGCGCGCTCAAACAGGAGGCCGTGATCAAATGGCTCTCCGACGACCTGCCCGACGATGCGGTGGTGACCAATGGCGCAGGCAACTACGCCGCCTGGCTGCACCGTTATTTCGTCTACAAACAATATGGCACGCAATTGGCTCCGACCTCGGGCTCCATGGGATACGGGTTCCCCGCCGCGATCTCTGCCTCGCTTGAACATCCC
>CAXQAV010000016.1:0-6321 GCA_964221795.1 Luminiphilus sp.
CATCCTCGACGAAGATCGGATTCGCGGCGTTGAGTTCCGCAAAGGCCTGCTCATCCTCGCGCTTGACCATCACCTGCGTTTCGGTGGGCACAGCGGCACGGGCACGGTCGATCAGGTCTTCAAACCAGAGCAGCTCTTTCCCCTCTTCCAGCAGCACCGAAATCCGCGCGACCGAGCGCTGCGAGTGCGGTGTCGCCAACTGGCCGCGGAACTGTCGGGCATGTTCGGACAGTTCCAGCGAGCATGGGCATGTCGAGGAATAGACGTAATCGAGATGGATGATCTTCTTGCGGACGCCGTCCTTTTCGACCAGCTCCAGCGCGATGTCGTAATATTGGTAACCGGACAGCCCCGACCGAAGGCTCTGCACCTTCATCGGAAAGCTGAACCGCATCTGGATGCGCGCGTCAAAGCTTTCGAGATCAGACTTATAGGCATCCAGCGCACGTTCGATGACTTCAAAACTGAAGGTCTCTTCGGCGTGTTTGTAGAAGGTCCGCATGATGCGGGACATATTGATGCCCTTCTTCTCCGCTTCGAGTGAGACCGTACCGGTGACCGAAGTCTCCAGCGTCAGATCGCCGTTGTCACGGGTGTGAAAGCGGATCGGGAGGCGGAAATTCGAAATGCCAACATGCTGGATCTGCTGCTGCGCACCGCGGATCAGGCTCGAGGGGCCATTCTGCAAGTCGGGCATAGATGCCTTGTAGTTTTCATCCACCTCGAAGTCTTCGGGATAGGCTCGGGCCAACGCAGGGTAGTTGGAAACCTCCTGACCCGGGATCAGCCGCGAGACCAGTGGATCGAGTGTTGCCACTTCTTCTAGCGTAACCTCATGCGCCCAGCGACGCAGCAGGGCGAGTGCTGCTTCGGCCTCGGCGCGGGTCGGTTCCCGCTCAAAGTCTTGCGAATGGATATTCAAGGCACCAGCCTCCTTTAGTGCATCGGACGCCCCACCCAGATGGGGCTGCTCGCCGGATTTTCCAACAATTTCCTGATAGATACGCCGGAGGTCGGACCTTGGATCAGTCATAGGGGCGGCCTTTCCATTCATCACAGCCGCCCACAACTAAGCAAATTTTGCGCCTTGCGTCACTATGCACAAACGACGTTACAGGGACGCAATCGCTCCGCAGAGGTCATCGAGCAGGTCGTCTGCGTCCTCCAGACCAACACTCAACCGGATCAACCCTGGGGAGATTCCCAATGCCGCCTTGGTCTCATCGGACAGGCGCTGGTGCGTGGTGGTCGCCGGATGCGTCGCGATGGATTTCGCATCGCCGAGGTTGTTCGAGATCGTCCAGATCTCCAGCGCATTCAGCAGTTTGAAGGCCCGCTCCTGCGTGCCCGCATCAATTGCCAGCACCGTACCGCCGGCCTCCATCTGTGTCTTGACCAGCGCATTCTGCGGATGGCTGGCCAGACCCGGATAGATCACGTTGGACAGCGTGCCGTCCGACTCCAACCCTTCGGCAATCACCTGCGCCGATGCGGCCTGCGCGCGCACGCGCAGATCAATGGTCTCGAGGCCTTTGAGCATCATCCATGCGGTGAAGGGCGACATCGAACCGCCTGTATGTTTCATATAGGGTTCGACGGTGCCACGGATGAATTCCCGCGTACCAAGGATCACCCCGCCCAGCGCACGCCCCTGTCCGTCGATGTGCTTGGTGGCCGAATAGACAACCACATCGGCGCCTTGCGCCAGCGCATCGGAGAAAACCGGCGTTGCAAAGACGTTGTCTACGATCACCGTCGCCCCGACAGCATGGGCAAGGGTCGAGACCGCCTTGATGTCGATGACCTCGAGCGTCGGGTTCGACACGCTCTCGAAGAAGACAATCTTGGTATCAGGCCGGATCGCGGCCTCCCAGGCGGACAGATCGGTGCCGTCAACGAATGTCACCTCGACGCCGTAGCGGGTTAGCACCTCTTCCAGAATATAGAGACAGGACCCGAACAATGCGCGCGACGAAACAACGTGGTCGCCCGCTTTCAGCATCGAAGTCAGTGCGCCATTCACGGCCGCCATGCCGGATGCGGTCGCAAAGCCGTCCTCGGCCCCTTCAAGGGCCGCAATCCGGTCTTCGAACATCGCGATGGTCGGGTTGCCGTAGCGGGCGTAGATGAATTCGTCCTCGCCAGCCTTGATAAAGCGCGCTTCGGCGTCTTCGGCGGTATCATAGACGAAACCTTGGGTCAGATAGATCGCCTCGCTCACCTCGTTATACTGGCTGCGGCGGATGCCTGCGTGTACGGCTTTGGTGCGTTTTTTCCACGTCTTCATGTTCAGTCCTCGCGCCCCGACAGCGCATTAAAAAACCCCGACACCGGAAAAGGTATCGAGGCATATGCACTCTGACCCTCTTTAGCGGAATATTTAACGTGGCCCGCAATCCGGTAACAAATCGCCACGCCTATGCGCATACGCCCAAGTCACGGTTTCGTCAAGCTGGCTTGCTCTTGGCGGAAAAGATGCGAAGGTCCTGCGCAAAGCGAAAGGACAGGTCATGCCCCAACCCATCGATCTCTATTTCTGGCCCACACCGAACGGTTGGAAAGCCACGATTGCGCTGGAAGAGCTGGGCCTGCCCTATCAGGTGCATCTGATGAACATCGGCGCGGGCGACCAGTTCAAGCCAGAATTCCTTGCGATTTCCCCCAACAACCGGATGCCCGCGATTGTCGATCACGACGGGCCTGAGGGGCAACCGATCTCGGTTTTTGAATCCGGTGCGATCCTGCAATATCTCGCCCGCAAGACCGGCAAACTTTACGGATCGAACGAACGCGAGCGCGTCGCGGTCGAGGAATGGCTGATGTGGCAGATGGGCGGACTTGGCCCGATGGCCGGACAGGCGCATCACTTTCTAAAGTATGCGCCAGCGATGGATCCGCCCAATGACCTGCCATATGCCAAAGACCGCTACCGCAATGAAACGGCACGGCTTTACGGCGTCATGGACCGGCGGCTCGCGCAGACCGAATACCTTGCGGGCGATTTCTATTCGATTGCCGATATCGCCTGCTGGGGCTGGGCCTCGCTTTGGGAAGGGCAGCAGCAGACGCTGGACGACAAACCACACCTTGCGCGCTGGCTCGATCTGATGTGGTCGCGCCCTGCCGTGCGGGCGGGACGTGCGGTACATGCCGACAAGCGGGCGGACTTCCGCAAGGACAAAGACGCGCAGAACCAGCTTTTCCGGAGCAAATCGTAAGGTTTCCTTAGACTTCTTGGTGTTTTCTGTCTTGCAATCCAGAGACAGGAGCACCTTTTGCAATACCGGCCACACAGATATCCGACCGATTGCTCGGTCAACGTTTCAACACCTGACGGGCCGCATTGCGCGCATGTTGTCGATGTCAGCCGGACGGGCGCGCGGCTGAGCGGGCTTGACGGGCTACAGCGCGGTGACAAGGTCAGGATCGACGTTTTGTCGCATAAGGTAGACGCGGTCGTCCTTTGGGCTCGTAGCGGCAATGCCGGCATTACGTTCCGTCCGGCCATCAGCGATCATCTGGTCGATGTGCTGCGCAAACGGGTCGACGGACGCAGGCAGCACCCGTCAACTCATCCGGGGTTTCGCTATGCCGAAATGCGCTAGCTTTCGCCGCGCTCGGGGTCCTCGATCAGATACTTCTGCAACCCGATAATCTGGACCCACAGGAACACAAAAAGCACCGCCGGGAAGGCAAAGGTTTCCAGCTTCACCCAGAGGTCTGTCGACTGTGTGCGCCAAATAACCTCGTTCGCAATCGCCAGCGCAAAGAACATCAGGCAAAGGTTACGGGTAAAGATCATCCAGCCCTCGCGCTGCATGGGCAGGAATTCTTCCATGACAAACTGCAGATAGCTCTGCCCGCGCAAAAGGCCGATGCCCAGCAGCGTGCCCATACAGCCGTAGACAATCGAGGTCTTCATCTTGAAGAACCGCTCGTCATTGAACCACGCGGTGAGGCCACCGAAAAAAATCACCATAAAGGCCGTGAAAACCTGCATCCGGCTCAGCTTGCCCGTCAGCATCCAGAGGATGCCCATCGCAACCAGCAGGATCGGCACAAAGATCAGGGCGGCAATGATGAACCCAGTGTAGTCTGTTCCGGCAATCTGGAATGTGTCATCCTTGATCCGCAGGTAGATCAGGAAGAACGCCAGCGTCGGACCCAGTTCCAGAACCTGCTTCACGATCGGGTTGATTGTCTTTTCTGCCATCTCAGCCTCTTTCTCATCCGCCCATTTCAACGATCACGGCGCCAAGCGCAACCAGACACATCAGGAACAATCGTCGCGGACCGACCTTTTCGCCCAAGATGAACCAGCCGATCAGGGCCGCAAAGACAACCGAGGTTTCGCGCAAGACAGCGGCCTCGCCCACACTATCAAGGCGGGTAGCCATCAGAACGCCCCCAAAGCTGATCCAGGCGATCAATGCCCCGAAGAACCCCTTGCGGATCAGTGGCCCGAGGCTCAGGTGCCGGCCGATCCGGCGATAGCGCACCACCCCCAGGATCGAGAAATCAATCGCCGTCACAAAGAAGAACCACGCCAGAAAGGTAAAAGGATCAGGCGATTGGCGGATCGCATAGGCGTCATAGACCGTGTAGAGCGCCACCAGCAGGCCGCCCACAAAGGCCCACATCAGACCAAGCTGCAGGGTGCGCTTGTCCAGTGTCTCTTCAGTCATATTCCGCACAGCCAGCAGCAGGATCCCCCCTGACAGACAGGCAACCCCCAGCCACTGGACTCCTGTAAAATGCTCGCCAAAGAACAGTGAAGCCGCAATGACCGTCACCAGCGGCCCCGTCCCGCGCACCACCGGATAGACCACCGTATAGGCCGCGCGTTCGTAGGCCAGCGCCATTGTCACCTTATAGGCAAAATGCACCACAATCGCGCCGACCAGCAGCAGCGCCATCCCAAGGTCGGGCCAGGGCACCACAAAAAGCGCAATCGGCGCGGAAAGTATCGCCAGCCAGCCGTCAATCGCCCCGCGCGTCAGCCAAGGATCATAGCGGCCTTTCTGGAGTGAGCCGAAAATCGCATGCGCCAATGCCGAGATCAGCGCAAGGATCGTGGCAAGCTGCGCACCCAACGGTGTGCCCGCAATACTGACCAGCCACTCACCCAAGACTGACCGCCATGAAACGCCCTACCGGTCCAGACCGACAAGAGCGGCGGCGAATTCCTGCGGATCAAAGGGGGCCAGATCGTCGATCTGCTCGCCCACGCCAATCGCATGAATCGGCAGACCGAACTTGTCGGCGAGCGCCACCAACACACCGCCCTTGGCCGTCCCATCAAGCTTGGTCATCACGAGGCCTGAAACATCGGCCAGCTTCTGGAACTCCTGCACCTGATTGATCGCATTCTGCCCTGTGGTGGCATCCAGCACCAAAAGCGTGTTGTGCGGCGCGTCCGGGTCTTTCTTGCGGATCACGCGGACGATCTTGGCCAGCTCCTCCATCGGGTCAGCGCGGTTCTGCAAGCGCCCTGCGGTATCGATCATCAACAGGTCCGCCCCGTCCGCCTGTGCCTTGGTCATCGCGTCAAAGGCAAGGCTCGCTGGGTCCGACCCTTCGGGCGCGGTCAGCACCGGCACGCCCGCGCGGTCGCCCCAGACCTGCAACTGTTCAACCGCTGCCGCGCGGAAAGTATCACCGGCAGCAATCACCACGGATTTGCCTGCCGCCTTGAACTGGCTCGCCAGCTTGCCGATGGTTGTCGTCTTGCCCGAGCCGTTTACGCCCACCACCAGCACCACCTGCGGACGCTTGGCATAAAGTGGCATGGGGCGGGCAACCGGGTCCATGATGCGGGAGACTTCTTTCGCCATCAGCCCCTTGATCTCGGCCACCGAGAGTTTCTTGCCAAAGTTGCCCTCAGCCATATTCGCCGTCACGCGCAGGGCCGTATCCACGCCCATATCGGCGGTGATCAGCAGCTCTTCCAACTGCTCCAACATGTCATCATCGAGCGTCCGGCGGACGACCGTTTTCGCCTCACCACCCCCGAACAGACGGCCCAGAATACCTTTCTTTTGCGGCGGGGCGGCTGGCGCCTCCTCGGTCAACGGGGCGGTCAGATCGACATTCATGGTGATCGGCGTCTGCGGAGGCACTTCTACAGGCGTGGTGTCGGGCACCTCGAAAGGTGCAGGCGCGGGAACCTCCACCGGTGCAGGCTGCGGCACCTCAACCGGCGTGGGTGCCGGAACTTCCTGCGGTGCAGGCTCTGGCTCTGGCTTTGGCTCTGGCTCTGGCTCTGGCTCTGGCTCTGGCTCTGGCTCTGGCTCTGGCTCTGGCTCTGGCTCTGGCTCTGGC
>CAXQAV010000017.1:0-8641 GCA_964221795.1 Luminiphilus sp.
CAACCAGTTCTGGGAAATGATGGGCCCGGGCGAGAGCAAGATGCCGGGCGAGCTGGAAATGGCACTGGTCGAGAACTTCGGCTCGGTCGATGAGTTCAAATCCAAGTTCTCTGCGGCCGGCGCTGGCCAGTTCGGTTCGGGCTGGGCCTGGCTGGTCAAGAACGCTGACGGCTCGCTCGCTGTGACCAAGACCGAGAACGGTGTGAACCCGCTCTGCTTCGGCCAGGCCGCACTGTTGGGCTGCGACGTGTGGGAGCACTCCTACTACATCGACTTCCGCAACAAGCGCCCTGCCTATCTGACCAACTTCCTCGACAATCTGGTCAACTGGGAGAACGTCGCCAGCCGCATGTAAGGCGCGACCTTCTGGACAATCGCAAAGGCCCGTGGGACACCCTCACGGGCCTTTTGCTTTGGAGGATCATATGACCGGATCGGACCTGAACGAAATCGGGGCAGCACGACAGGCGATTGCCGGTCAGGTGATCGCAACACCGGTACTGCCGCTATCCTCGGCCCGCTGGGATGGCATCCTGCCGGACTGCGCAAGCGTGACGCTGAAACTGGAGCTGTTCCAGCAGGCCGGATCGTTCAAAGCGCGCGGGGCCTACCTCGGGATTTCGAACCTGCCCGAAGCGGGGCGAGCCGCTGGTGTCGTCGCTGCCAGCGGCGGCAACCATGCGCTTGCGGTCTCATGGGCGGCACAGGCGGCAGGGGTCGATGCGCTGATCTGCATGCCTGCCGCCACAGATCCTGCACGCATCGCGGGATGCGAGGCGCTGGGCGCCACTGTGACACTCCATGATGATATGGCCGCGGCCTTTGCCGCCATGAACGACGCAGCGGGGCAGGGGCGGGCGCTCATGCATCCCTTCGAGGCACCACATATGATCCTCGGCTCTGCCACCTGCGGGGCGGAATATGTCGATCAGGCACCGGACGTGGATACATTCGTCATCCCCATCGGCGGCGGTGGCATGATCAGCGGCATGGCCTGCGCGATCAAGCAGATGCGCCCCGAGGCAACCGTGATCGGTGTGGAGCCCTTCGGGGCGGACAGCATGACCCAGAGCTTTGCTGCAGGCGAGCCCGTGCGCATCGACAAGGCCGCCACGATTGCCGATAGTCTGGGTGCGCCGCTGGCCATGCCGATGACCTACGCCGTGGCCCGCGCCTATGTGGACGAGATCGTGCGGATCGAAGATGTAGAAATGCTCCGCGCCATGGATATCTACCAGAACGTCCTGCGGATCACAGCAGAGCCCGCCTGCGCCGCGTCCTTGGCGGCGATCATCGGGCCTTTGAAAGACCGCCTGTCGGGGCGGCATGTGGGCATCATCGCTTGCGGGTCCAACATTTCGCTGGCCCGCTATGGCGCGCTGATGAAAGCGCTAGAGGACTGACGCGAGCATCTCTTCCAGTTCGGCGACATCGGCGGCCACCTGCACAAACTGCAGAATGTCGTCCCCCGCGAACCCGCGCTCGACGATATGCTCCAGCAACGCGACCAGCGGGTTCCAGAAACCGCCGACATTGAGCAGGATCACCGGCTTGCTGTGCAGTTTGAGCTGCCGCCATGTCAGTGCCTCGAAAAACTCGTCCATGGACCCCGCACCGCCGGGCAGGACCACCACGACATCGGCGTTCATGAACATGACCTTCTTGCGCTCGTGCATGGTCTCGGTGACGATGAACTGGTCCAGATCGCGTTTGCCGACTTCCCAATCCATCAGATGTGTCGGAATGACCCCGAATGTGGCACCGCCCTCAGCCTGTACCGCATCGGCAACTCGGCCCATCAACCCCACATCGCCAGCGCCATAGACAAGCCGCCAGCCGCGTGCGGCGAGCATGCGTCCTGTGGCCTCGGCTGCTTCGGCATAGGCCGCGTCGCGTCCGTCACGTGAGCCACAATAGACACACACCGATTTGAGATTCTCCGCCATTGCCGCCCCTTTGCCTGTGCTTGCTTTACTGGTCATAGCGGCGTTGCTAACGTGCCTCAACCAAATGCGGTGGGGATGGCCCGCAAGTGGCGCAGCGAAGGGACGGAAAGTGACAGAAGAGAGTAAACCGGGGTTGAGCCCAGTGCTTTTGGGAAGCGGCCTGGCGGTCGTTTTGGTGGTGACGGCGTTCATCTACCTGCCGTCGCCCCAGATTGACGGTGACGCGGCGCCCGATGCGCCTTCCGAGACCGCAGCTGTGCAGGATCAGACCGCCGAGCCCGTCTTTGCGACTAGTGAAACTGCGCCCGAGACCTCTGTCGAGCCCGAGGGTGCAGCACTGGAGGAAACGCCTGTCGCAGAAGCCGCGCCCGAACCAGCGCCCGAAGTGGTAGCGGAAGCACCGGCCCTGCCGCAGCCAAAAGCTCCGGTGTTCGACACGTTCCGCGTCGAGATCGACGGCGCTATGGTCATTGCTGGACGTGCCGAGCCCGGGCAGGTTGTTGATATCATGCTGGCAGGTCAGGCAATTGACCGGGTGACCGCCGATGCCTCCGGCGCTTTCGTGGCTTTTCCTGTGGCCGGTCCGTCTGAGGCACCGCGCCGTCTGGCACTGGTGGCCGATCCCGAGGGTGCTGCCACGGACTCGCTGACAAGCTATATCGTGGCCCCGATTGCTGCCACGGTCATTGTCGCCGAGGCGGCGCCTGAAGAGGCCTTGCCCGAGGCAGAGGCTGACACCGTCGAAGAGGCGGTAGCAGAGGCTTCTGTGGCAGAAGAGCCGCAGGAAGAGATGGCCGCCGAAACCGAGAGCGCCCCTGCCGCGCCGGCAACGAAAGAGCCAGAGGCACCTACTTCTCCGACGCTCGCTGAAACAGAAACCGCCGACGCCCCTGCAACACCGCAGATCGAAAACACGCCTGCCGCGCCACCCACCGTCCTGCAGGCGGACGCGGACGGCGTGCGGATCGTGCAAGGCGCGCAGGCCGAAGAGACTGACAACGTCGCGCTCGACACCATTACCTATGACCCGGAAGGGAACGTGCAGGTCTCTGGTCGCGCCAGATCGACGGAAGGTGCGGTGCAGGTCTATATCAACAACGCACCTCTGGCCGAGGCTCCGATCACCGAAGGCGACTGGCGGCTTGACCTGCCCGACATCGATGCCGGCGTCTATACGCTGCGGGTTGATGAGGTGGACACCGAAGGCACCGTGGTGTCGCGCATCGAAACCCCCTTCAAGCGCGAAGAGCCCGCAGAGGTCGCCGCCGTGCTGGCCGAAGAAACCGCCGAGGAAGGCTTTGAGGTTGCCGTGCGTACGGTCCAGCCCGGATCGACCCTCTGGGCCATTGCCGAAGAAACGCTTGGTGAGGGTATTCTCTACGTCAAGGTCTTCGAGGCTAACCGCGATCTGATCCGCGACCCCGACCTGATCTATCCGGGCCAGATCTTCCGCATTCCGGGCCAGTCGGAATAATCACCGCATAGTCTGGCCTTATCGGCTGCGGCCCCCTATCTATAGTGGCCGCAGACCGGAGACCACATGCGCCACCTCACGAAAACCGATGCAAACCTGAGTGAAGCCCGCATCCAAGGGTGGAGCGTAATCAAACGTGTCATTCCCTATCTCTGGCCCGACGGGCAGGACTGGGTAAAGCGGCGTGTCGTTATCGCACTTGCGGTCCTGCTCCTGTCCAAGGTGATCGCGGTCACCACACCGATCTTCTACAAACAGGCCGTGGATGCGCTGGCACCTGAAGGGGCCGATGCGGCGACAATTCTGGGTCTCGGGGCTGTCGGGTTGACGTTGGCCTATGGCCTTGCGCGCCTGATGACGGTGGGCTTTCAGCAACTGCGTGATGTGGTCTTTACCCGCGTCGGCCAGCGCGCACTGCGCCAGCTCGCATTGGAGACTTTCACCCATATCCACCGCCTGTCCTTGCGGTACCACATCACCCGCAAGACCGGCGGGCTATCGCGGATCATTGAACGCGGGGTAAAGGGCGTCGACTTCCTCCTGCGGTTCCTCCTGTTCTCGATGGGGCCGCTGGTGCTGGAACTGCTGATGATCTCGGTGGTTCTCTTTTTCCTTTTTGATGTCTGGTATCTAGCGGTCGTGGTGCTGACCATCGCGCTCTACGTCTGGTTTACTTTCAAGGTAACCGAATGGCGCGTGAAGATCCGCAAGGAGATGAACGATCAGGACACTGACGCCAACCAGAAGGCGATCGACAGTCTCCTGAACTTCGAGACGGTCAAATACTTTGGTGCCGAACGTTGGGAGGCTGACCGCTATGACAGCGCGATGGCCAACTATGAAAAGGCTGCGATCCGCACCAACTATTCGCTTGCCTTCCTGAACGTCGGCCAGTCCTTCCTGATTACCGGCGGTCTGGTGGGGGTGATGGTCATGGCGGCCATGGGCGTGCAGCGCGGCGATCTGACGGTCGGCGATTTCGTCATGGTCAATGCCTATATGATCCAGATCACCATGCCGCTGAACTTTCTCGGCACCGTCTACCGCGAAATCCGGCAGGCGCTGATCGACATGGGAGATATGTTCGAGTTGCTGGGCCAACCGGCCGAGGTGCAGGATAAGCCTGACGCCAAGGAATTGCAGGTCAGTGGCGGCCGCGTGTCGCTGCAGAATGTGGTCTTCGGCTATGACGCCGCGCGCCCGATCCTCAAAGGAATCAACCTCGAAGTCGAACCGGGCAAGACTGTTGCCATCGTCGGCTCTTCCGGTTCCGGCAAATCCACAATCGGGCGGCTCCTCTTCCGCTTCTATGATGTGGGAGGTGGGGCGCTCTTGATTGACGGGCAGGATGTCCGCGATGTGACGCAAGAGAGCCTGCATGCCCAGATCGGTGTCGTGCCGCAGGATACAGTCCTTTTCAATGACACCGTGCGCTACAACATCGCCTACGGTCGTCCGGGCGCGAGCGAGGGTGAGATCATCGCCGCGGCCAAAGCGGCCAAAATCCATGATTTCATCGCAAGCCTGCCGGATGGCTATGACACGACTGTGGGCGAACGCGGCCTGAAACTCTCGGGCGGTGAAAAACAGCGCGTCGGCATTGCCCGGACCCTGCTCAAGAACCCGCCGATCCTGCTTCTGGACGAGGCCACATCGGCCCTCGACACCGATACCGAGATGGAAATTCAGGCCGAACTCAAAGCCATGGGCGAGGGGCGGACGGTGGTCACCATCGCGCACCGCCTGTCGACCATCGCCGATGCCGACCGGATCGTGGTGCTCGAAGACGGACATATCGTCGAGGAAGGCAAGCACGAGGCACTTCTGGCCAAAGAGGGGCGCTATGCGCATCTTTGGAACCGCCAGCGCGAAGAGGGCGAGATCGCTGCGGAATGACGGGACCTGCGGCAGGGGAGCAATTCCCATTGTCGCATGTCGCATCGCTCTTGTTCATCCTGCCGCCTTCACGATATGAACGCGGCCAAGACAGGTTGGACCTGCGCGCAAGGGAGATAACAGGTGAGCGACAGCGATAGTTTCATCAACGAAGTCACCGAAGAGGTGCGCCGCGAAAAGCTCTACGGCTATCTGCGCCGCTACGGGTGGATCGGTGTTGCTGCCGTTCTGCTGCTGGTCGGTGGTGCGGCCTTCAACGAATATAGCGCCGGACAGGAGCGCGCTGCGGCCGAGGCCACTGGTGACGCGCTGCTGGCAGCCCTTGAGGTCGACGATCCTACCGCACGCGCCGCTGCCATGGCAGGGATCGACACGAGCGGTCCTTCGGCGGCTGTGGCGCTGCTGCTGCGGGCCGCGACGCTGGAAGAGGCCGGCGATGCTGCAGGTGCCGCCGAAGTGTTGGCCAGCCTTGCCAGCAACGGGGACGTGCCCGAAATGTACCGCGACCTCGCAGCCTTCAAAGCAGCAATGCTGCCGACCGATGACCTTGCCGCGCGCAAGGCCAATCTCGAGGCACTGGCATCTCCGGGGCGTCCGTTCAGCCTACTGGCGCAGGAACAGCTGGCCTATGTGGCGCTGGACGAGGGCGATCAGGCCGGCGCCATTGCCATTCTCGAGCGTATTGTCGAGGACGCCGCTGTGACACGCGGCTTGCGTGATCGCGCGCAGACCCTCATGGTGGCATTGGGCGCGCCGCTGCCCGAGACCGTCAACCAGTAACCGGATTGGAAGTGACCCCGTGACTGTAAAAGCCCTACTTGCCGGTGTATGCAGCCTCCTGCTGCTGGCCGCCTGTGGCGAGGATGACTTCGTTCTCCCGGGTGAGCGTTTTGACATTCGTCCCGGCAGCGAAACCCAGAATATCGCCGCACCGGTCAGCCTGCCCGCCGCGCAGGTGAACGCGGCATGGACGCACCGCAACGGTTCGGCCACCCATACGATCACACACCCTGCGCTGGGCAGCACGCTCAGCCCCATCTTTGCGGTGGCAATCGGTGAGGGTGACAGTGACCGCGCGCGGATCACGGCGCATCCGGTTGTCGCGGGCGGGGTGATCTATACGCTTGACGCCCGTGCGCGCGTGACAGCCGTATCAGAGCAGGGGGCAACCCTCTGGTCGCGCGATCTGACACCGCGCCGTGACGGGGCGGATGATGCCTCCGGTGGCGGGCTGAGTATCAGTGACGGTACGCTTTATGTTTCCACAGGCTATGGTGAGCTGACTGCGCTTGACGTTGCCAGTGGGGCAACCCTCTGGGTGCAGGACCTTGATGCGCCCGCTGTGGCGCCTGCGACAGTGCGTGGTGATCTTGTCTATGTGGTCGGACGCGACAGCACCGCATGGGCGCTGGACACAAGCAACGGCCGGATCGTCTGGCAACGTGCAGGCACACCATCTGTTGCGAATTTCGGCGGAAGTGCTGCCTCCGCGACCCAAGGTGAATTCGTGGTCTTCCCCTTCCCATCCGGTGAAGTTGTGGCGACCTATCCGCAGGGCGGGATCGAGCGCTGGTCGACCTTTGTCTCGGGCGAGCGTCTGGGCAGTGCGGCCTCTCTTGTGACCGATATCGCGGGCGATCCGGTGATCTCGGGCAACCGTGTCTATATCGGCAACGTCGCAGGCCGCACGGTCGCGATTGATCTGCAAAGCGGCGAGCGTTTGTGGACCGCGCCGGAAGGGGCTGTCAGCCCCGTCTGGCCCGTCGGCAATGCAGTCTTCCTAGTCAATGACATCAACGAACTGGTGCGGCTGAATGCCAGTACGGGCGAGCCAGTCTGGCGCACCGCCCTGCCACGTTTTGAGGATGAGGAAGAAACCCGCCGCCAGAACCGCATTTTTGCGCATCATGGTCCGGTCCTCGCGGGCGGTCGTCTGATCGTCACATCGTCTGACGGTGTGATCCGGTCCTTTGATCCGGTCTCGGGCGCGCTGCTGAGCCAGATTGCCTTGCCGGGTGGCGCTGCCACGGGTGCGGTTGTGGCTGGTGGCACGCTCTATGTGGTCAGCAAGGACGGGCAACTCCACGCTTTCCGTTGACGCAAGATTGGTGTATCGGCGCGGTCTAACTCGTCAGGAGCCTTGAGAGATGAGCTTTACCCTTGCAATCGTGGGTCGTCCCAATGTGGGCAAATCCACCTTGTTCAACCGTCTGGTTGGCAAGAAGCTGGCGCTTGTCGATGACCAGCCCGGGGTGACGCGTGACCTGCGCGAAGGCGAGGGGCGGATTGCCGACCTGCGCTTTACCGTGATCGACAGTGCTGGTCTGGAAGAGGCCACCGACGACAGCCTGCAGGGCCGCATGCGCCGCCTGACCGAACGCGCGGTCGAGATGGCCGATGTCTGCCTTTTCATGATCGACGCAAGGGCAGGGCTTTTGCCTGCGGACGAGGTATTTGCCGATATCCTGCGCAAGAAGAACGCCAATGTGATCCTTGCAGCCAACAAGGCCGAGGGGAAGGCTGCTGATGCCACGATCCTTGAAGCCTTCTCGCTGGGTCTGGGCGAGCCGATCCGGCTCTCTGCCGAGCATGGCGAGGGGCTGCTTGATCTCTACAACGTGCTGGTGCCGCTTGCCGAGGCAAAGGCCGAGCAAGCCGAGGCCGATACACCAGAAACGGATGTAGACGTCGGTGACGATGACGAGGATGCGGCCCGCGTGCCGACGCGTGCGCGGCCCTTGCAAATCGCCGTAGTAGGCCGTCCGAATGCGGGCAAATCCACCCTGATCAACAAGATCATCGGTGAAGAGCGTCTGCTCACCGGCCCCGAAGCAGGGATCACCCGCGATGCGATTTCCGTCCAGCAGGACTGGGGCGGCGTGCCGATGCGGATTTTCGACACCGCCGGTATGCGCAAGAAGGCCAAGGTGCAGGAGAAGCTGGAAAAGCTCTCTGTGTCTGATGGTCTGCGGGCGGTCAAGTTTGCGGAAGTCGTGGTTGTTCTGCTCGATGTGGAGATCCCGTTCGAGCAGCAGGACCTGCGCATTGCCGACCTCGCCGAACGTGAGGGGCGTGCGGTCGTCGTCGCGGTGAACAAATGGGACACCGAGGACGACAAACAGGACAAGCTGCGCGAGTTGAAAGACAGCTTCGAGCGTCTGCTGCCACAGCTGCGCGGCGCGCCGCTGGTGACGGTCTCTGCCAAGACCGGAAAAGGGCTGGATCGGTTGCAGCAGACGCTCGAAGCTGTCTTTCAACTCGCGCAGCTTGTCCTGTTTGTCGTCCTCGGTGTCCCATTTGTTCACCGCGACGACGACCGCACGCC
>CAXQAV010000018.1:0-9493 GCA_964221795.1 Luminiphilus sp.
CGCGATCCGATCTGCACATTCCGCGGCAAAAGTAGGCGCAGGATTGAACAGGCCAAGATACCCCGGATGAGTCATCTGCACGCTGCCGGTATCGAGCGCGTCAATCACCCAGTCTATCAGCGGTTCGAGATCTTCCGCTTGGTCAAACCGTTTGGATTTCAACTCTTCCAACCAGTCAGGCGTTAACCCAGCCGAGGTCGCATTGCGACTGGCATAGTCGCGGCGCGCCTGATTTAGGCGTTCGGTCAACGCATTTTCTGCCTTCGTAAGTTGTTCAAAATCCGGGAAGAGTGCGTCGCGTCCGTGCATCGGGAAATCCTGTGATTGCTTTGGGGTGAAATTATCGGCACTGGCCAGTTGCATCGACCCGAAACATGCGGTTTCCGCGCGACAACATCGTCAAGATTTCGATCCCGACCGGATCAATGACGGCTTTCCCCTCACCGCATTCAAAATGTGCGAAGCGCAACATTGGTCATAATGGGCTCCGAGCGGACCTTTAGTAGTGCCGAGAAATACCCGAATTCAGGGGTATCTGAATGTCGACTTCCAATGTCCCGGCATCGGTATCACGAGCCTGCATCGAAATCACACTTTCCGCCCGTTCTCCAGGACCCCGCGCAGCCGCAGCGGAAACCAAGCAGGTGCAGCGAACGGCAGCAAGGTCCCGCACCGCTGACGTTCGAAGGTGGTCGGCGGCTGCACCTGCGGCGAAGGTCAGCTCTTCTTATTGCGGCTGCGGTATGGATCGCCCGCAATGTCGCAAGATCCGTCGACTTTGCAAAGGTCACTTCCTGAGCTGAGCTGCCGTTCGGAAGTTTGGCGTATGCCTCTTTCCGCTACTTGAGTGATTTTCGGGACTTCAGGATGCCAAAAGGTGACGTTCCATTAAGCGTCCCCTTCTTGGCTTCGGGTGAAACGGCGCTTCGAGCAAAGGCCAAGGGGTGCAGGTCCTGCTGGCTCGCCGCTGTCACTGCCGTGCTCTGCGTTGTCCAGCTAAGATATTTGCGGAGCGATTTCCACCGGACGTGACCCGGCCGCATGCGGGGCGTACCTCCCGTCTGCAAGGACCAGTCCGGCACCTCGGCCTGGCACTCTGCGGGCGTCCGGCACAGGCGCTCGCCGCAAGGCTCCTGCTGCCAGTCAGCAAGGATACTTTCCGCCGCAGCATCCGGGACACGGCTGAGGCCTCAAGCAGTGATCTCCGCGTTATAGGCATTGACGATTGGGCTTGGTGGAAGGGGCAGCGATACGGCACTTTGATCTGCGATTTGGAGCGACGCCGGGTTATTGACCTCCTGCCAGACCGGGAACCGGCCACGGTCGAGGCCTGGCTGCGGGCCCGTCCGGGGAGTGAGGTCGTCGCCCGAGACCGCAACGGAGCCTATGTCGGTGCCGTCTCACGGGCCTTGCCAAAAGCGGTTCAGGTTGCCGACCGCTGGCAGCTGTTAGAAAACGCGAGCGCGGCTTTCCTGGCCACCGTACAACGTAACATGCCTGCCATCCGCAAAGCGATCGCAGCAAAGACACTGGATCCAAAGCTGCTGACGGCCGCTGAAAAGCTGCAATACGAAGGCTATCTGCGCCGCCAGCAAACCAACCAGATGGTTCGCTGAATGGCTGATGATGGCGTGCCGATCCGGCGGATCGTGCGCCAGACAGGGCTCATCCGCCAGCGCGTCCGGCAGATTCTGCGTGGGGGAACGTGAGGATGTTTTCCGCATCCGTGCAAGCAGTCTGCCCCCTTGGCTGCCGCGATTGGAGCAGGAATGGGCGGGCGGCTGCCGGAACGGCGCCGAATTCTGGCGCCGGCTGCGGGCCGGTGGTTTCCGAGGCAGCCTCCGTGTCGCCGGGGCATGGGCCAGGCGCCAGCGCCGTGCCGAACGGGCCGCGCCATAGGGCGCAGAAAAATCGCCGCCCGCGCGCAAGATTGCCCGCCTCCTGACCTTGGGCCGGGATCATCTGGGCAAGGCAGATGCCAATTAGGCCGCAAGGATCGAAGC
The DNA here is from genome assembly GCA_964221795.1 of Luminiphilus sp. Lineage (GTDB taxonomy): Bacteria > Pseudomonadota > Alphaproteobacteria > Rhodobacterales > Rhodobacteraceae > Yoonia. The sequence goes on from CAXQAV010000018.1 coordinate 2,004, forward strand.
TTCTTTGCCTGCTCGCGCCACAGCCCGAAGGCTGACCGACCGGTTTACGGACATGGTACGCAATGCACGCGAAGACGAGCTGGAAGGATGGCTGAATGAAGCGGAGAACGGGCTGCGGCGAGATCAGGCAGACGTCGCCGCGGCGCTTCGCGAACCATGGTCAAACGAGCTGACTGAAGGGCAGATTAACCGCCTCGGGGAACTTTACCGCCATTTTGATTGCGACCGGCACAGCCTTTCGTGGTCAGCCTTAGAGCCGCCCCACGAAGGCAGCGGCAATATCGGCTGTCTGAATTGATGCGAGGGACAGATCGTCCTCGTGCTCCTGAGGTTTTTGAGCGACGAGGGCGGTGGAGATCTCTACAGTGCAGGCGATCTCTTATTAATCGGAGGTGGATATGGGGCAGCTCAGAGGGAAAAGGGTGGTCGTGACCGGCGCGAGCCGTGGGATTGGCTCTGCAATTGCACAGGCGTTTCTCGAAGAGGGGGCCGAGGTGATCGGGGTGGCACGCGGCACTGCGCCGGACGGTGACTGGACTGCCCACCCTCAGCTTCGTTGGCAGTGCGCAGATCTGTCTTCAGCTCCGGAGGTCGCCCGCCTGTTCGATGCTGTAAGAGCTCGTTGGGCTGGTCTCGACGTTCTGATCAACAATGCGGGCGCGCAATTGGCCAAATCCGTTGAGGATTGCAGCGAAGAGGATTTCACGATGCTTTCGAATGTGAATATGCGCGGCGTATTCTTGTGTTGTGCGCAAGCGTTACCGCTGATGCGCGCAGCGGGCGGCGGTGCGATCGTCAACATCGGCTCCATTGCCGGGATCACACCCGATTACGGCCTTCCGCTCTATAGTGCCTCCAAGGCATGGGCGCATGGCTTTACAAAGGCGCTGGCAATCGAACACGGGCACGAGGGCATTCGTTGCAATGCTTTGGCGCCGACTTGGACGCGAACGGAGCTTTCTCTCGAGCTGTTTGGGGAGGAGGTCGACCCGGCCTATGCTGAAAATGCCACCAATCGAAGGCATCCGTTGGGGCGCATGGCGGAACCGGAGGATATTGCCAGAGCGGCAGTCTATCTCGCCAGCGCTGGAGCCGGTTTCATCAACGGTCAAATTCTGGCCGTTGACGGTGGGTTGGGCGCGGCCTCGCAGATCAACCCAACGTTGGATTTTCAAGTCGGCTGAGCGAATGTTTCTTAAATTGGCCGTTGATGAACTGTCAGCTGGCGAGCTGCAAAGCCAGCCAACCCTCCGTAGGCACTGTCAGGGGGCAGGCCTAAGTGTATCCGAACTTGATCAATTCTGTTAACAATTAAGCGGCGATTGAGGCACTGGCACGGTACTGCATATCTGAACCGAGCTGCGAAATCGGCGCAACTGTCAGCCTGTCAAAGTCGCCTTCCATCGTTTCGTTTCGACTGCGCGGACCGTCAGGTCGATGCAGAGTTGGCGGATCGCTTCAAACGCAAATGTAGGGGGGCGATCGCTTAGCTCTCCGACATGGAGCACCCGGCTCAGTGTGGGTTCCACGATGGGACGAGTTACGAGCGTGCCTGCTTCAATATGTTCCTTGAGAATAAATTCGGTACCGATCAGGCACCCGATGCCGGCAAGAAGGGACCCATCGATCGCGGCAACAGAGTTCATCTGGAATTGGGCGTTTCCCTCTATTCGTTTCAATAGGGACAGATCATCCATAACGGCCCGGGCGTGCGAACCCTGACGCAGGATGATCAGGGGCAACTCCAACAGGTCTTCAAACCTGATCGGGTCGCGTCCCCCCACGATGTCAGGCCGCCCGACTAGAAGCACTTCTTCTTTCAGAATAGGTTCAAACCTGAATCTCGGGTCTGGAAGCGGGTTATAGGTGAGGGTTAGATCAACCTCGGACGAGGCCAACTGCTGAGCGGCGGCTCCCGAAAATATCTCGGATAGGTGGAGACGCAGCTTTGGATGGGCCTGCGACACATGCCGCATCAACTCCACGCCAATCGCCTTGACGACCGAATGTGCAAACCCAACGGAGATTTCTCCGGCAACGTCATTTTCCGTGTCTTTGATATCGGCGCTGGCAGCCTGCATTGAGCGCAGGATTGCTCGGGCATGCTCATACAATCGTGCCCCTGCGGCCGTTGGACGGACCCCTCTTGGCAGCCGGTCGAACAAAGACGTGCCGAGTTCGGCCTCCAGATTGGCGAGGTGCCTGCTCATGGCGGAGACCGCAACTCTCTCTCTATCTGCGGCGCGTGCGAGTGACCCTTCTTCGTGGATCGCTGCGAAGTAACGGAGTTGTCGGCTGTCCATGCGTTCTCAATATCAGAAAGCAGCCTTATTGACATTATAATTTTGCAACAATGGTCCATCCTATACTGTCCCACTGACGCCAATTCATACAGGGGCTGCATCGTGACAAGCGAATTCAAACCATTAAAGGGCATTCGAGTCATTGAGATGACCCATATGATCATGGGCCCCAGCTGTGGACAGGTTCTGGCCTATCTGGGAGCGGAAGTGATCAAGGTCGAACCCCCTGCAGGCGACAAGACCCGGCACCTGACCGGCATGGGGCGTGGTTTCTTCCCGAGCTTCAATCGCGGCAAACGTTCGATCACGTTGGATCTCAAGTCAAAGGCCGGGATATCCGCTTTGGACAGGCTTCTGGAGACAGCTGATGTCTTCATCGAAAACTTCCGCGACCAGTCCCTTGCCAAAATGGGCTTTGCGCCTACTGTTTTGAGAGAAAAGCACCCGCGTCTGATTGTTGCCTCCTGCAAGGGCTTTCTGCATGGCCCTTATCAGGATCGGACAGCTATGGATGAAGTCGTTCAAATGATGACTGGCATCGCCTATATGACCGGACCGAGGGGGCGCCCCCTTCGCATTGGCTCATCTGCAAATGACATCATGGGAGGCCTGTTCGGAGCCTTTGCCGTTCTGGGCGCGCTGATGGAGCGGCAACAGACCGGAACCGGTCGCGCGCTGCGGGTCGGCCTGTTCGAGAATTGCCTGTTTCTCGTCATGCAGCACATGGTGCAATTCGATCTAGACGGGCGCGAACCGTCTCCCATGCCTGAGCGTGAATTTTCCTGGCCGGTTTACGATATTTTCGAAACGCGTGATCAGCGCCAAATTTTTGTCGGCGCCGTTACTGAAGGTCACTGGAGCATCCTCTGCAAGGCTGTCGGGTTGGAGCGCTTGATTGAAGATACCAGGCTTCAGACCAAGATGGACCAAATCGAGGCAAGAGATTGGACCATCCCGATTTTTGCGGGGGCTATTGCAACGCGTGACTTTGCCGAATTGGTCGAGATCTTCGAGGCGTCGGGCATACCGTTCTCGCCGATTAACCGACCGGCGGATATGTATATGGACCCGCATGTCATGCGTCCTGGCGGGTTGCATGAATCGCATCTTCCCGGCGGGCAATCGTTTCGGGCGCCGGGACTGCCGATTGAGGTGGACGGTCAAATCCCAAGCCCCGCCTCCCTTGATGTCGCCGATGTGGGTGATGACACGGAGGCTGTGCTTGCGGCCCTGGGCCTTTCCTCGGCTGAAGCACTGGCAGCCAGTGGCGTGCCCGAAAGGAAAAGCGCATGAGCCATGTTTCCGAGGTATATCCCGCTGATAAGGTGGTTCTGCGCGAAGTCGGCCTACGAGACGGGTTGCAGATAGTCCAGCGGTACCCAACAACCGCTGCTAAGGCCGATTGGCTGGCACGAGAAAGCGAAGCCGGTGTAAGGCACTATGAGATCGGTTCGTTCCTCCCGGTAAAGACGATGCCGCAATTCGCTGATGTCCGGGAAGTCATCGAAATCTGCGCCGCGCTCAACCTTCATTCCGCAGCCCTGGCGCTGAACGAGCGCGGAGCAGCTGACGCCGTTCAGACGCCGGTCAGAGAGATTGTGACAGTCGTTTCCGCGACAGAAGAGCATAGCCAAGCCAATACCCGCCGGTCTCGTGCTGAGGCGATCGCCTTGGTCGGAAGGACAGTTGAACTCGCGGCTGGATCTAAAGCCAGACCGCTAGTGCAGGCGGGGATTTCTATGGCGTTCGGGTGTTCAATCGCAGGTGAGGTGGACCCGGAGGAGGTGGTCCGTCTTGCCGCTGAATGTGTCGAAGCTGGCGCCGATGTGATTGGGCTGGCTGACACGGTGGGTTTTGCCGGACCGGACCAGATCAGCGACCTGATCAGACGGGTACGTAAGGAACTTGGCGACACCGTTATCGGCATTCACCTGCACGACACCCGCGGTATGGGGATCGCAAACGCTTCTGCGGCATTGGATGCTGGTGTGCGCGTGCTTGACGGCGCGCTGGCAGGATTGGGCGGCTGTCCCTTTGCGCCCGGTGCAACCGGCAATGTCGTGTTCGAAGACCTCGTCTACTTGTGCGAGCGGAAAGGGTTTGCAACGGGGATCGATCCGGAAAAGCTGAACGCCGTTCGCGAAATCGCGATGACCGAGATGCCGACAGAGAAATTTTATGGCGCGCTACCGCGTGCCGGCGTACCGCGCCAGATCAACTGGCAGGCGCAGCAATAAGTTGGAGGGCAAGATGGAGGAGAGAATGGACATCCTGAAGACAGCGGCGACCGCTTCACTGGTCGCAACAACCCTTGGGGGCGCAGCCTACGCCGAGGCGACTGAGATCCGGTGCAGCCACCAGATGCCGCCCAAGCATCATATCGCGCAGGTGATCGATCGCTGGGCTGAGGAGGTGGAAACGCTTTCAGGCGGCTCCATCGATATGCAGATCTTTGGCGCAAACAGCCTTGTCGGCGCCAAGGAAAACATCATTGCGACGGCAAAGGGCGATATCGAATGTGCGTTTTCGATTGGGCCCCAGTGGGGCAAGACTCTGCCTGTCATGAATGTGACTCTGGCCCCCTTCGCATTCAGTGACATCGAGATATGGAAAGACTGGCCTGGGTCCGACGCGGCGGCGTTTTTGGAGGGAAAACTGCGCGACAAGGGCGTACAAAATTTGGTCTGGTTATTCACCACCAACACCTCAGTCTTCTCGTCAAACGGCTCTTTCCTGCTGCGGCCAGAGGATTTCCAAGGGGTGAAAGTCCGCGGTTTGATCCCCGCTTTCAACGCATCGCTCGAGGCGCTTGGTGCGGCCCCTGTTTCGATGTCAGGCAGCAAGGTGTACGAGGCCTTGTCGACCGGGGTGATCGATGCCGGTCTGACCGATATCGCCGCTGCCGTCAGCCGTAAATACTACGAGGTTCAAGACCACTTTACCGTTCTTCCCGCGATCTCGGTCTATTTCCACGGCTATATGAACCCGCGTTTCTACGATGGTTTGAGCGACGACCAGAAAGCCGCGCTTAGCGAAGCAGGGGCCAAGGCCGCAAACTGGGCGATCGAAGCATCGCAGGCCGCTGCCAAGGTCGCGCCTGACCAATTACGTGACAAAGGGGCATCCGTTCATGTCGCGACCAAAGAAGAAGTTGCGGCACTGGAAGCGATCATGCGCCCGGCCTTTGACCAGGCCTTTGGCGTGGACGATCCTGACAGCCAAGCCATGGTGGACTTAGTCAAAGACCTTGGGCAGTAACCATGTCCGGTCACCACAACATAGAAGAGGAGGCTCCGGCCTCCTCCTTGTCGCGGTACGTACTAAGCCCGATCATTTGGCTTGGCGGCGCGCTCAGCACGGCCACCATTCTCGCGCTGTTTGTCGTGACAATCTACGCAATCGGTATGCGGTACTTGTTCAATGCACCGTCCCTGTGGACCGACGAGGTTACCGGCTGGGGGCTAGTTACACTGGTCATGTTCGGTGCCGCAGAAGCTTATCGGCGTGGTGACCATATTGCAGTGGATCTTCTTTCCACCCATGCCACCGGGCTTTGGCGAAAACTGTTTCACTACATTTCTGATCTAGCTGTTCTGCTATTCGGAATTGTCCTTGGAGTCAGCGCATGGGAGGCGATCTCTTTTGTCAAAGCGTTTGGTTCCTACACCAACGGGAATGTCGAGGTTGAAACCTGGATCCTTCAGGTCCCGCTTCTTCTTGGCAGCGCTCTTCTAAGCATGACTGCCATCTTGAAAATTGCCGAACGCGCAATGGGGTTTAGAAAATGACATTCTTTTTGGTGTTCGCAGGTCTGATCTTCCTGTTGCTCACAGGCATGCCTGTCTTTGCTGCGCTTGGAATCGCTGCCACAGCCATCCTGCTTTTGTTCGAAGGCCATATCGGATCGGTCGCAGATACGGTTTTTGCCCATCTTGACAAATCGATACTTCTAACGGTGCCGCTCTTCGTCTTCATGGCAAACGTCATGATCAAAACTAAGGCAATCGACGATGTGTTTGACATGGCAAATGCGGTGATTGGTCACGTCCGCGGCGGACTTGGCGTTGCCACGGTTATGTCATGCACGATCTTCGCAGCAATTTCAGGATCATCTGTTGCCACGGCATTGTCTATCGGTTCCAGCGCGATCCCGCAGATGAAACGGTTTGGTTATCGCGAACGGCAGGCGCTTGGCGTTATCGCGGCCGGGGGTACTTTGGGTATCCTTATTCCGCCGTCCGCACCGATGATCCTATATGCGATTGTGTCTGAGGTATCTATCGGCGCGCTCTTCCTCGCAGGCATTGTACCAGGCATCATGATGGCCCTGATTTTTTCGCTTTACTGCGTGCTGTCGACAGGCGGCGCGAGCGCACACCCGTGGGCGGGGTGGGGGAATGCCGGCGCCGCGTTCCGGCGCAGTTTCTTTGCGGTCATGGCCCCGCCGGTTGTGCTGGGCGGGATCTATTTCGGTATCTTCACGGCCTCCGAAGCCGCTGCTGCCGGGTCACTTTATGCCTTGCTTGTGGCCGCGTTTGTATATCGAAATTTTGGGATTCGAGATCTTTGGGACGCTGCTTATAAATCCATGCGTACGTCGATCATGTTGTTCATGATCATTGCTGCGGCGGCCATGTTTGGTCATGCGATCACTATCATCCGCCTGCCGCATGAAATCACCGAGGGAGTGACTGCGCTAGGGTTGCAACCGCTGGCTTTCATCCTGATCGTGATGGGGATGATCTTCCTGATGGGGATGTTCTTCGAAGCGGTGGCAATCATTCTGATCACCACACCAATTCTGCTGCCCACTATGGATGCTATGGGGATCGATCTGGTCTGGTACGGCATCCTGTTGATGGTGAACCTTGAATTGGCGATGATCACCCCACCCGTCGGGATGAACCTTTTCGTTATTAAGGGTATCACCGATGCGCCATTGTGGGAAATCGTGCGCGGCGCTGCCCCGTTCGTCGTATTGATGATCTTGGGGTTGATCCTGCTATTGGTATTCCCAGCCGCTGCCACTTGGCTTCCTTATACAGCGGGTTTTGGGAGATAGCCCATTCCTTCCAGATGACCCGGTGGCAATGGCATGATGAGAAGGAGGGCGCTCTTGCCCTCCTCGGACTGCCGGGATCGACACGACGATAGCTCTCGATCTCGATATGCGCCTAAATCTCTGGG
>CAXQAV010000019.1:0-4254 GCA_964221795.1 Luminiphilus sp.
ACGGCGAGGAAGAGGTGCCCTATACCCGCATCACCGAGCACAAGCATTTCAGCCCCTGGGAAGAGCACGAGGGCTCGGTTCTCTACCGCGAGTTCTCGCGCCTCGCCGAGCCGGGCGACATCCCCTACTACCCGATCCGCCAGGTGGCGGAGAAGGCGCTCCTGGCGGATTACGTCAAGCTGGCACAAGAGACCCGCGGCGTCACCTTCGTGGGGCGGCTGGCGACCTATCGCTATCTCGACATGGACGTGACCATCCGCGAGGCGCTGGACGCCGCACGCGCCTTCACCGCGTGTCTGGAGAAGGGCGAGGCGGCGCCCGCGTTCTTCAGCGCGCCGCTTTGAGGGTGGCGCTGTGGGAAATTGACAGGTCCATCAGGTTGTAGAGATCTGCCAGCATGCCCGGTTGAGAGAGACTTAGATTGGAGCGACCGCAGCATCATTGCTTCGGGCGAGAAAGGCGCCGAGGGCATGCGGGCGTAGCCTAGGTTCAAAAGCGAGGAAGGCAGTTCATCCCATTATGTCACACTATGTGCTATTTGGCGTTGGATTGTGGTTCAACCGCAACTGGGTAAGCTGATGTGCAGCTAGACTTGTCGTGGCGGGGAGCCGGGGGGATATCAAGCTTGGAGCTGCTTCGCGACAGGTGCAGCCCGTAGGGTGGGCAGATTGGCCGGTGCATGGGTGGCAACCAATTGCAGGATCCGCTCGTAGGCTTCTGGATGCAGGCTGCGCAGTTCTTTCCTCTGCGCAGCGGTCAGGTTCTGCCCCAGGAAAGAGGCAGTTGACGCGGCCAGGCGCGGATGCATGTCGGGTTGCATCCGGCCTTGTATCCAGGCGATTAACCCGAGAGTAAAAGCATAAAAGGGTAAGTGGAAGCCGCACTGGGGCTGGCGGCGGATCTCTTGCGCGACAGCCTCGAAGGCTCGAAAGACCTGCAGCCGTTCCGGGCCGAAACGGTTGGTGAGACGCTGTCCGGTGGCATCGACGAAATGGACCACCCCGACGTGGTCGCTGGCTAGGATGCGGCGGGCCTTGAGGAAGCTCATCCAGTGCAGCTCGACGTCGTTATGCACCGAAATCTCGGTGCAGGTGATGCCTCGGCTGTGCAGGAATTCCGTCCGGTAGATCTTGTTCCAGGGGTAGTTTGCGGTTTGCACCAGCTCTGCCGCGGTTTCGCGAGTGACCGGGCGCAAGGCCCCCCGGGCAAGGTCTGCTGCCTCCCAGAACGCTTGGTCAAAAGGCATCTGGCCGAATAGGCGGTCCTTGTCTAGGCGGCTGTCATGGTGCTGGAATATGCAGAAGTCGAATTCCCCAGCATGTGCTAGTCCGGCGCAGAGGCTGCGCAGTTCTCGGGTGGGGCGGTCATCAGCATCGAGAAACAATAGGTGCCGGGTGCGGACTGCGCGGAGGGCCAAGTTGCGAGCGGCTCCGGCGCCGCGGGAGCTGTCTAGGCGCAGCACGGTCAGCCGTTCTGTGGGAAAGCTGGTAGCATCAGCTAGCGCGGAGGCTTCCACTGGCGGATCCGAGCCGTCGTCTGCAATGATGATCTGTCGTGCGATATCAAGCGCCGCGAGGCTGGCTAGCAGGTGAAGCAGGTGGTGGGTGTCATTGCGAACCGGGATAGCAATGGTCAGGTCAAGCGTCATGGAAGCAGTTCATAGCGCAAAAATGTAAAGATGATGCAGATGAATGCGAAAATCCTCGCAAGGGAAAAAAAATACCAGCTCACGCCATAGGGCGGTCAGTGGTAACTCTTGGCAGCTGTCAAGGTAGAGCGCATCCAGATGGCTGACAGGACGCGCGGTGGTGAGGATGTGCTTTCGGAAGAACGTGTCGATGAAGTTACCGTCTTCCAGCCCAGAACGCAGGCAGGGGCGGATCATCCAAGGTGAGGTACCTGCGGTGCGGCAAGCATAGCCCAGATAGGTGATGTCTTGCAGTCCGCTCACCGGTAGCGCCACATGTAGCGCCATCCATGCTCCGCGGCCTGTGGTTTCGACCTGCAGCTCAAGAAGCCGACCTGGCGGTGACCGCCACTGGCCGGACAACTCCAAGCTTGGATCGGCATTCAGGAACAGCCCTGGCGCCAGCTCTGTGGTCTCCGCCGTTAGCGTACCAGCGCTATCTTTGTTGTGGAAACGAGTCAGTTCCGGAAGTGGAAGGGAGGGGGGCATAGGAAGGTATCCGGGGGCGTAAGGTGTTATTCAACCTTTGGCTGGTATTGCAGGGCGGGCGGCAGCATCTACTGGATGCGTGCAGTCCCGTCCCGCTCTGTTCTGCTTCCGGCTTGGTTACATGATGTGGTTATGATCAAGATGTAGCGACTTGGTCAAGCTGCGGAGGCCTCTTGGATGTCTGGTGCAGCGGCAGGGGGCGCTTGCATACAGGCCTCCAATGCCGTCACAACGGCATCGGCTACCCGCTGTCTTTCGAAGGCGATTGCCTCTAGGTTCGTAAACCGCTTTTGCAGAGTGCGAGCGGTTTCGAGCCAAGTTTCTGCAAAGGCCGTGTCGGGTGTGAAATCGGCAATCCGGGCGGCTGCCGCTGCAGTATCTTGGCCGTAGGTGTTGATCATGCAGCTGTTTGGGACGAGTTCCAGTACTCGGTGCTGGGACCCGGCATAGTAGGTAGGGATGCCGCCGACGACGAAGGCGTCAAAGATCTTTTCCGAGATATAGGCATTCTGGTGGGTGTTCTCATAGGCCGAGACGATGCGAGCCTGCATGTCTAGGGCGGCGATCTTATCTAGGTGCCAGTCAGGCAGAGCCTGGCGTGGTGCGTCTGAGTGCCAGCCTTTACCAACCCGGATCGTGCCTGGCAGCCCTACTTGTTGGGCCACCTCGGTGCGGTACACGCTGAGGCCATGCACGCCCTGTTCGGGCCAATATTTGCGGTAGGGGTCACTGTCGCGCACCTCGGCATAGAAGGCTGCGGGCACGGCGGCATTTTGCCAGTGGTGGCAGAGCGCTTGCGGGGTCAAGTCAGTGTGGCGAGCCAGTAGCAACCCGTAGCGAGCCTGAAAATCCTCGTGGGTTAACAGGAAATAGGGGATGTTTTGGAAATCGAAGATTTCGGAGTTCGAATGGTTGAAGAAGCTGTAGCCAAGTTCTGCTCCGTCATGCTGTAGCAGCCGTTTTCGTTCGGCAAAGCCATCGCTCCAGATAGAATCCCACAAGGGTTCTTCCGAGATCACCGCCAGCCGCAGCTGTGGATTTAGACGAGTCGCCTGTTGTAAGATCTTCGCATTTTCTCGCAGATCCAAGTTGAAACCTGTCAGCACCACATCCGCGGTATCGGGGGCTTGGACGAAGTCTACCTTACCCTGTACCAGCTTCTGGAAGGGCGCATAGGCAAGCGGGGTGCGGTTGGAGTGGCGACCGAAAAGGCAGACCCGCAGGCCGCGGCTTGCGCTCAACGCCGGGGCGCTTATTGATTTGCGGGCCACGCGCCGCCGCAACAGTTCCTGAACCCGATCCAGCTGATGCAGTTCGGGGGCGTCTGCTGACAGTAGGCCACGAGCGGTCTGTTCCATATCCGCAGCGCGAGGGTTCTGTTCATGCGCCAGTAGAGCCTCGGGGCCGCCAAGCAGTAGATTCGTGGTGAGGTTCGTCAACAGAAAAGCGGCATCGCTCCGGCTTAGTTGTTGCTTGCGTGCCAAGTCATCCTGCAAAGTCGTGAGGAAGGTCGGCCTATCTGCTTTTTGAGGTTCTTTTTGTGGTCGGCCTGCAGTTTCCAGCATGAACTTCTGCAGGTCGTAGATAAATGAATGGGGACCATAGAGCGCCCAGAGCTGTCGCCCCGCGTGACGCATTTGTGCCAAAGCCTCAGGATCACTTGCAATCTCTTGCAAACGTGCGGGCAGGTTTTGGATGTCTTCTGGGGTTTCACGGCAGAAGACGGCAGCCTGTTCCCAAAGCTCCGGGTTGCCGGGCGGTGCATAAGTATCCGCCAAGATCACTGGGATGGCACCAGCGCCTAGGCTTTCCCACAGGCGAATGGAGTTGGGGCCGGAGCCGGAGGGGCACAGCGAGAAAACACTCTGTGCGAGAGAGGCTTTGAACTGCTCTGACGCGGATTGGTTGATTAGTTCGTCGCTCTTTTTTGCTTTTCCCGTCACCTGATGATCGTAGACTACCTTATTGTAATGCCAGCTGTCGCGGCCGACGATCAGACCTTCGGGGTGGTCCTTGAGCATTTCCAATATCCAACCAGCATTATCTGACCGAAAGCCGTGCCTGGATATTGGAAATGC
>CAXQAV010000020.1:0-10334 GCA_964221795.1 Luminiphilus sp.
GCCGGTATGGTGAGCTGCACTGCCTGCGGTTCCACCAAGATCAGCAAATCCATGATGGCCCCTGCGGTCAGCACCTCGACCGCCGTCACACCACCCAAACCGACCGAGGCGATGCTGGCGGCATTGCGCGAGAAGGTGGAGAGCACATCCGAATACGTCGGCACCGGCTTTGCCCGCGAGGCCCGCGATATGCATGACGGTCTGGTGCCCGAGCGCCCGATCTACGGCGAGGCCAAGCCGCATGAGGCCAAAAAGCTGCTGGAGGACGGTATTCCGGTTGTCCCGCTCCCGTTCATGCCGAAGAAGAAGACGAATTAGCGCACTGACTTTGGCAGCTCTTCTGACGGCAAACGCGGGAGCCTCCGGCGGGGGGTGAGGGTCGAAGGAGAAATGATCCGGTGGGTCATTTCAGCCCCGAACGGGCGGAGCCCAAGGGAGAAAGAAGTTTAGGCGCAAGAGAAGAAGGATAGACGCGATGATCGTTTTGATCACAGGGGCCAATCGCGGGATCGGCAAGGCGCTGTTTGACGCCTACGCAGCGCGGGGCGAGACTGTTTACGGCACCCATCGCGCCCCTGAGGACGGGTCGATGCTGCAACTCGATGTGACCGATCCAAGCGCGCATCGCGCGCTGGCCGACCGTTTGCAGGGGATGCCGATTGACCTGCTGGTCTGCAATGCCGGTGTGAACCTCGACAAAGGACAGAAAATCGAAAGCGGCTATGCGTCTGATCTCTGGGAGGCGACATTTGCCGCCAATGTCACCGGAGTATTCCTGACAATTCAGGCCCTTCTCCCCAATCTGCGTCTGAGCAAGACACCAAAGATCGCGATTGTCGGCTCGCAGATGGGATCGGCGACGATTGCTTCGGGTGGCAGCTATATCTACCGCGCGAGCAAGGCGGCGGTGCTGAACCTCAGCCGCAATCTGGCGATGGACCTCAAGCCCGAGGGCTTTGGTGTCGGTGTCTACCATCCGGGATGGGTGCGCACCGATATGGGCGGGCCAAATGCCTCGATTTCGATGGAAGAAAGTGCGGCGGGCCTGATGGCGTGTTTCGACGCCCTTGGCCCCGATACCACAGGTGTTTTCGAAAACTGGGAAGGGCGCCCGCACCCCTACTAACCGATTGCCCTTCCGCTGCGTCGGCATTAAAGGGAGCGCTGACTGAAAAGACGCATCCCCAAGGGAATACCCATGCCTACGCTTGTGATGAAATTTGGCGGCACCTCGGTGGCAAACCTCGACCGGATTGCCCGTGCGGCCAAACGTGTCGCGCTGGAAGTGGCCAATGGCTATGACGTGATCGTCATTGTCTCGGCCATGTCGGGCAAGACCAACGAGTTGGTGGGCTGGGTCAATGAGACCTCGCCGCTTTATGATGCGCGCGAGTATGACGCGATTGTCTCGTCAGGTGAAAACGTAACCGCCGGCCTGATGGCGCTGCGTCTGCAGGAAATGGATATCCCTGCCCGCAGTTGGCAGGGCTGGCAGGTACCGGTTGTCACCACATCCGCCCATTCCAGCGCGCGGATCGAGGAAATCCCGACCGAGCGCATCAATGCTAAATTCGCCGAAGGCATGAAGGTGGCCGTCGTTGCCGGTTTTCAGGGCATCAGCCGTGAGGGCCGGATTACCACGCTGGGCCGTGGCGGCTCTGACACGACTGCTGTTGCCTTTGCCGCTGCCTTTGGCGCAGAGCGTTGCGATATCTACACCGACGTCGACGGCGTCTACACCACGGACCCGCGCATCACCAGCAAGGCGCGCAAGCTCGACAAGATCGCGTTTGAGGAAATGCTGGAACTGGCGTCACTGGGTGCCAAGGTCCTGCAGACCCGTTCGGTCGAACTGGCGATGCGTTACAAGGTGCGCCTGCGGGTGCTATCATCATTCGAAGAACCATCCGACAGCGCCGGAACGCTGGTTTGCGATGAGGAGGAAATCATGGAATCCAATGTTGTTGCCGGTGTCGCCTATTCCCGCGACGAAGCGAAAATGACCCTCATCTCGGTCGCCGACCGCCCCGGGATCGCCGCCGCGATCTTTGGCCCGCTGTCCGAGGCCGGTGTGAACGTCTATATGATCGTGCAGAACATCTCGGAAGAGGGTCGCACCGATATGACCTTCTCCTGCCCTGTGGATCAGGTCCTGCGCGCCGAGAAGGCCATGCAAGACGCCAAAGAAAGCGGCGCGATCAACTTCCACGATCTGGTCAGCGACACGGGTGTAGCCAAAGTCAGCGTTGTCGGTATCGGAATGCGCAGCCACACAGGCGTCGCCGCCAAGATGTTCCGTGTGCTTTCTGCTGAAGGGATCAACATCAAGGTCATTACGACATCGGAAATCAAGATTTCTGTGCTGATCGACCGAAAATACATGGAACTTGCAGTGCAAGCCCTGCATGAGGCCTTCGAATTGGAAAAAGCGGGCTGATCCTAAGCCGAGGGTCCGCTGATTTCGGGGGACCAGTCGGGGAGCAAATGCCAGAGCGTCTTGAAAGCGAAAGCCGCAAGCTGCTTGGCCGTCTGCGCGAGGTGCTTGCCGCCGATAACGAAGGGCAGGCGCGGCTTGATGCTGTCGTCGAGCTGATCGCCGACTCGATGGGGACCGAGGTTTGCTCGATCTACCTGTTCCGCGACGCCGAGACCCTTGAACTCTGCGCGACCCGTGGTCTGCAGGCAGAAGCTGTCCACAAGACGCGGATGCGTCTGGGCGAGGGTCTGGTAGGACGCACCGCCAAGGACCGGACGGTCATCAACACCGCCGACGCGCCTGCGACCAAGGGTTTCCGCTATATGCCAGAGACCGGCGAAGAGCGGTATTCGTCCTTCTGCGGTGTGCCGATCCAGCGGTTGGGCGAGGCGCTGGGCGTGCTGGTCGTCCAGTCCAAGGATGCCCGCAAATACACGCTGGACGAAGTCTATGCCCTCGAGATCGTGGCCATGGTCCTTGCCGAGATGACCGAGCTGGGCGCCTTCGTCGGTGAAGGTGCCGCACTCTCGGCGCGTCACCAGCAGCCGGTGATGCTGCGGGGATCAACAGGGCAGGAAGGGGCGAGCGAAGGCCATGTGTTTCTGCACGAGCCGCGCGTTGTCGTCACCAATCCGATCTCTGATGATCCGGAAACCGAACGCGGCCGCCTGATCGACGCGATTGACGCCCTGCGCGCGGGTGTCGACGACCTGCTGACCGGCACGATGACTGTCGATGCCGAGCAGAAGGAGGTGCTGGAAGCCTACCGGATGTTCGCCAACTCCAGCAGCTGGCTCAAGCGCATGGAAGAGGACGTCATGAACGGCCTTTCGGCGGAGGCGGCCGTCGAGAAAGAACAGTCGCTCGCCCGCGCCCGAATGTCCCGCGCCACCGATCCCTATCTGCGCGAGCGTCTGCATGACCTCGACGATCTGTCAAACAAGCTTTTGCGCATCCTCACCGGCCAAGGGTCAGAGGCGCAGGCGGATATGCCCGAGGACCCGATCCTTGTCGCCCGCAACATCGGCCCCGGTGAATTGCTGGAATACGGAAAGAAGATCCGCGGGATCGTACTGGAGGAAGGTTCTGTCGGGAGCCATGCCGCCATTGTTGCCCGCGCTTGGGCCATTCCGCTGATCATCAATGCCAAAGGCGTCACGACCGAGGCGTTGACTGGCGATCCGATCCTTGTGGACGGTGATCAGGGCATTGCCCACCTGCGTCCAGACGAGAGCGTGCATGCCGCCTTCCGCGACAAGATCGCGATGCAGACCCGTGCGCAGGAGCGTTACGCCTCGATCCGTGATCTGCCGGCAACGGCGAAATGCGGCACGACGATCTCGCTACAGATGAACGCCGGTCTGATTGCCGACCTGCCCTCGCTTGCCGGATCCGGTGCCGAGGGTGTGGGCCTTTTCCGCACCGAGTTGCAGTTCCTAATCCGCAACCAGATGCCGCGACGGGCCGAGCTTTCGGCGCTATATTCCCGCGTACTGAAGGCGGCAGATGGCAAGCGTGTGGCGTTCCGGACACTCGACATCGGGTCCGACAAGGTTCTGCCCTATATGAAGCCCAACGACGAGCCGAACCCTGCCATGGGCTGGCGCGCGATCCGTGTGGGCCTTGATAAACCGGGCGTGCTGCGGATGCAGTTGCAGGCGCTCTTGCGGGCGGCCAATGGCGGACCACTCACGGTAATGTTCCCCTTCATTGCACAACTGAGCGAATTTCATGCAGCCCGCGCCGAGATGGACAAGGCGATCGCGCGGGAAACCAAGCTGGGCCATCCGTTGCCTTCCGATCTGAAGGTCGGGGCGATGCTGGAAACGCCGTCGCTTGCCTATGCGCCTGACAAGGTCTTCAAAGAGGTCGATTTTGTTTCGATCGGTGGCAACGACCTCAAGCAGTTCTTCTTTGCCGCCGATCGCGAGAACGAACGTGTGCGTCGCCGCTATGACACGCTGGATTTCAGCTTTCTGACGTTCATCAAACACGTCGTCGACCGCTGCGCGGCCTTCGACACACCGCTGTCCTTCTGTGGCGAGGATGCAGGCCGTCCGGTCGAGGCACTGTGCTTTGCCGCGCTTGGCATCAAGACACTGTCGATGCGTCCGGCCTCGGTCGGGCCGGTCAAGCATCTGATCCGCCGTGTCGATCTGAACGAGGTCCGACAGCTGATTGACGATACGATGGCCAAGGGCGACCAGTCGGTCCGCCGCGCCGTTGCCGATTGGCTGGTTTATCAGGTCTGAGGCAGATCGCGTCCGGCGAGCACGCTGTGAAAGTGATCCGTCACGGCCTCTTCTCCGAAATCGCGCGCCAGACGTCTGAGTCCGAAATGGACGTGGGCCATTTCGACGTAGTAATCGACAAAGGCATAATTGGTCCCTGCCCCCGCCGCAGCGCCAAGGATCGGCACGGCCTGCGTGGCGAGTTTCTGTGACAGGATCGCGGCAAAACGCGGGGCGACGCGGGCGATCAGCCCGTTGACTGCAGCGCCCGTAATGCCGAGCCTTGCGCCGATGAAGGCGGTATCGACACCATCATCCTCGCCCCCCGGACCGCCTGCGCCAAAAACAGCAAGGCACTGGGCACGGGTTTCCTCTTGCCCTTCGGGTTCGCCGTTTTCGATGGCAACGTGGTGCACGGCGCGGAAAATCAGCGTTGTCGCGACGGGGATCTCAGCAATCGCCGTGGGCAGGCCGCCAAAACCGCCGATCGCCCCCGAGACCGTCCCGAGCAGCTTGTGCGCCCTGTCAGACCCGATGTTGCGCCCGATCCCGCTGCGCGACTTGGCTGCGGCATCGAAACTGTGGCGCAGGGCCTGTCGGGCGGCGGCGTCGATCTCTTTGCGGGCGGATTGCGGCAACATTCGCAAGCCGTCCTCGACCTGTCCGCCGACAAAGTTGATGGCTTTCATCAGAACGCCGCCCGCCGCCTTTTGACGCCGCGCCAGCGCTGCGATTTCGGCTATTGCTGCGGGCGTAAGCGGCACGACCGGCTGGGCCGGATTGATTTCTTTCATGGTGTTCTGCGGCGTCGTCATGCCTTGCAGATGGGGTGCGTCTGAGGCGAATTCAATCGCGGTCAAGCCGGACATCGCCTGTGATGCCATCCCAGCCACCCTCGGTGATCGCGAGCCCGAGCACACGGTCGGGGTTTGTGGGCGGTGGCATGATCACACCGTCCAGCCTCTCGAATCCGAAACGCCCGTAATAGGGAGCATCACCCACCAGCATCACACGGTCCCAGCCCAAAAGCCGCGCGCGGTCGAGACAGTTCTGCATCAGCACCGCCGCGATCCCTTCGCCTTGACGGGTCGGGTGTACAGCAATCGGGCCAAGGAGAACCGCCCGAACATTTCCGATCCGCACCGGCCAGTTCCGCACGGCACCAGCCAGAATGCCGGAGGCATCCCGCGCTGTCAGGCAGAGGTCCGCGATCGGCGGCCCTCCTTCACGCAGACGATAGGAGGACAGGGCAGACCGTCCCGGCGCAAAGCACAGATCGAAAAGCGCCTCGACTTCCCACCAGTCTTCGACGCGCTCGAGGGCCAGATTAATAGCCAATGGATTCATAAGTCTTTCGTCTGGCCAGCGGTTGGTTCGCACGCTACCTAAGCACGGACCAAACGAAAAGGTTTCGCATGTTCTATGAACCGAAAAACGGCCACGGCCTGCCGCATAACCCGTTTAATGCTATCGTCACCCCGCGCCCGATCGGGTGGATTTCGACCCGTGGGGCGGATGGCAAGGACAACCTGGCGCCCTATTCCTTTTTTAATGCGGTCGCTTACGTGCCGCCGCAGGTGATGTTCGCCTCGACCAGCGCAAAGGCGGATCGCAGCGACACCAAGGACTCGGTCGCCAATATCCGCGAGACCGGCGTCTTTGCGGTGAATGTGGTGGAATATGCAGCGCGCGATGTGATGAACCAGACGTCCGGTTCATGGGGTCGGGACGAGGACGAGTTTGTGCTGGCCGATATCGAAAAAGCCGAATGCGAAACGATTGCCTGCGCCCGTGTCGCAGGTTCGCCCGCCACGCTGGAATGCAAGCTGATCCAGATCGTCCAACTGCCCGGCGAGGCTAATTTCGCGGTCTTTGGCGAAGTCGTGGGTGTCCATCTGCGCGACGACTGCATGGTGGACGGCATGTTCGACGTGACCCGCTTCAACCCGCTGACGCGCTTGGGCTACCGCGACTATTCCGTGGTGCGCGAAGTCTTCAGCCTAAAGCGTCCCGACGATTAAGTAGACCGTGTATGCGGCGTAAACGGCAACCAACATCGCGCCTGACACGCGGCCCAGCATTCCAAAGGCAAAGACAAGCAAGAGCGGCACAAGTGCTGATGCCGCAAAGACCCAAAGGGTCAAGCCCAGCATCTCTGGAGGAACCGCCAAAGGTGTCACCATTGCAGTGATCCCGAGGATGCTAAGCACGTTAAAGATGTTGGAGCCGATCACGTTGCCCAGTGCGATCTCGCCATGCCCCTTGCGCGCAGCCATGACCGAGGTGACAAGTTCAGGCAGCGACGTGCCAACCGCAACGATTGTCAGACCAATCACAGCTTCGGATAGACCGAGCACGCGCGCGATGTTGCTGGCCCCTTCGACCAGCCAGTTTGCCCCGAGGACGACACCGACAAGCCCTGCCAGAAAAAAGGCAAACCCGCGCCAGATCGGGTCCGGTGGATCGCTCACGTCCAGATCCCTGTCACCTCCGTAATAGAGCGTGTAGGCCAGATAACCTGCCAATGCCGCCACGCTGACAAGGCCGGCCCAGAAACCGACGGTGCCCATCAGAATGAAGGCGATGGTCAGTCCTGTTGCCGCCACCATCACATAGCCGTCCCGCCCCAGCATCGCTCCCGCAGCAACGGGTGCGATCAAGGCCGCGGCACCAAGGATCAGGAAGACGTTCGCGATATTGCTGCCGACCACATTGCCCAGCGCGATCCCGGGCAAGCCGTCGAGTGCAGCAACCAGCGAGGTCATCAGCTCTGGCGCAGAGGTGCCGAAACCCACCAGCGTCAGACCGATGACGAGAGGGGATAGCCCCGCACGGCGCGCGACCGACACGGCCCCGCGGACCAGACCCTCACCCCCCAGGAGAAGGGCAATCAGGCCAAGCGCCACAAGAAACAGATCAAACATCATGGCGCATCAACTCCGACTCATTCCACCGCAAATGGTGGGGGCGCAGCATGGTTGCAAGCCCTGCCATCTGAAAATCAATGGCCGCCGATGATGCCCGTCCGCACGCTGTAATCAACCGCCAGCGCGTAATCGGGATCGTCATCACTATCGACCATCAGGTGACCGGCTTTCGACAGCAGCTTGTGGCAGTCACGGCTGAGGTGCCGCAGCTGGATCTGCTTGCCGGCATCTTCGTATTTCTGGGCCACGGCCTCGATTGCCTGCAGCGCGGACTGATCCGCCACGCGGCTGTTGGCAAAGTCGATGATCACCAGATCGGGGTCAGCCTCGACCTCGAAAAGCTCCATGAAGCCGTCAGATGAGCCGAAAAAGAGCGGGCCCTGAATTTCGTAGACCTTGGCACCTTCTGCGGTGTGGCTGTCGCGGGTGATCGCGTGGATGCGCTTGGCGTTGCTCCAGGCATAAGCGAGGGCCGAGACAATCACACCGACGACCACAGCGGTTGCCAGATCGGTCGCCACGGTGACGATGGTCACAAGGATCGTCACAAAGGCATCGGTGCGCGGCACTTTCCGCAGGATCCGCAGCGAGTTCCAGGCAAAGGTGCCGATCACAACCATGAACATCACACCGACAAGGGCCGCCAGCGGGATCTGTTCGATCAGCGGGCTGGCAAAGAGGATGAAAATCAGCAGGAACAACGCCGCCGCCGTGCCTGCAATCCGCGTGCGCCCGCCGGATTTCACGTTGATCATCGACTGGCCGATCATAGCGCAACCACCCATGCCCCCGAAGAAACCTGTCACCGTATTGGCGGCACCCTGTGCAAGGCATTCATGACTGGCACCGCCACGCTTGCCCGTCATCTCGCCCACAAGGTTGAGCGTCAGCAGGCTTTCGATCAGGCCGATCGCAGCGAGGATCAAGGCGTAAGGCAGGATGATCTCGAAGGTTTCCCATGTCAGCGGCACCGTGGGGATATGGAAGGCAGGCAGACCGCCCTCGATACTGGCGAGATCACCGACCAAGGGCACCTCAAGACCAAAGCCGATGACAATGGCCGCGACGATGCCAATGCCGGCAAGGGGTGCGGGAATGGCGTTGGTTAGCTTCGGCATCAGCCAGATGATCGCCATGGTCAGCGCCACCAGCGCCAGCATCAGATAGAGCGGCGCACCTGAGAGCCATTCGCCGTTGGCCATGCCGTGCCCTGCATGCTCGGCCGAGCCAGGAACCTGAAACTGGCCAAGCTGCGCAAGGAAAATCACAATCGCCAGACCGTTCACAAAACCCAGCATCACCGGATG
This sequence comes from Luminiphilus sp., assembly GCA_964221795.1. Lineage (GTDB taxonomy): Bacteria > Pseudomonadota > Alphaproteobacteria > Rhodobacterales > Rhodobacteraceae > Yoonia. The sequence goes on from CAXQAV010000020.1 coordinate 8,942, forward strand.
CGGCACTAGACGGATGAATTTCCCCCAGCGCATGATCCCCACGAAGATCTGGATCAGCCCCATCAGGACGACTGTGGCAAAGAGATATTCCACCCCATGCACCGCCACGAGGCTGACCATCACAACCGCCAGCGCGCCGGTCGCCCCCGAGATCATCCCCGGACGCCCGCCGAAAAGGGCCGTGATCAGGCCGACGATGAAGGCGGCATAGAGGCCCACGAGTGGTTCTACCCCTGCCACAAAGGCAAAAGCGACCGCTTCGGGCACCAGCGCAAGGGCGACTGTCAGGCCGGAAAGAATATCTGTGCGGACCTGTCCCGCCGTCAGCGGGGCGTCAGGGTCCCGTAATTGAAGATTGTCAGCGAAACTCGCCAGGAGTGCGCGGGCCATGAAGATACCTGTGATCTTGGGAATTGTCTGTTTTGCGCCCGCCTAAACGACCCTGGCCCGGATGTCACCCCCAGAGGGGCACATGCATAGAAGTGTTGCGTCATTCGCACGCGGAGCTTCGGGCTTCACTTTTGGCACGCAGGGTTTCACAGTGCGCGGGGACAGGACAAAGGGTGCGCCATGAAAACGAGGATCGGAATCATCGGCGGGTCAGGCATCTACCAGATGGCCGGCCTGAAAGACGCCGAATGGGTCACGGTAGAAAGCCCTTGGGGCACCCCCTCGGATGCAATCCTCACAGGCACGCTCGATGGTGTCGCCATGGCCTTTCTGCCGCGCCACGGGCGGGGACATGTGCATTCACCGACTACGGTGCCCTACCGTGCGAATATCGACGCGATGAAACGATTGGGCGTCACCGACATCATCAGCCTCAGCGCCTGCGGGTCCTTCCGCGAGGAGATGGCGCCGGGAGATTTCGTGATCGTCGACCAGTTTATCGACCGCACTTTCGCCCGCGAGAAGTCGTTCTTCGGCACCGGCTGCGTCGCCCATGTGAGCGTCGCCCACCCGACCTGCCCGCGCCTGTCTGACGCCTGCGCGCGTGCGGGCGAGGCGGCGGGGATCACCATCCATCGCGGCGGCACCTATCTGGCGATGGAAGGACCGCAGTTCTCGTCACAGGCGGAAAGCAAGATGTACCGCACATGGGGCTGCGACGTGATCGGCATGACCAATATGCCCGAGGCGAAACTCGCCCGCGAGGCCGAGATCTGCTACGCCTCGGTCGCGATGGTGACAGACTATGACAGCTGGCATCCGGACCACGGCGCAGTCGATGTGGCCGAGGTGATCGCCACGCTGCAGGGCAACGGCACCAAGGCGCAGGACCTTGTCAGCCGCCTGCCCGCCCTGCTCGGGGCCGACCGCGCGCCCTGCCCGCATGGCTGTGACCGTGCGCTGGACTTTGCCATAATGACCGCGCCGGACAAGCGCGACCCCG
>CAXQAV010000021.1:0-2040 GCA_964221795.1 Luminiphilus sp.
GTGATCTTTCCACCCAACCGCGAAAACCGCCCGCGCTGACACGGCACCAGCCCGGATCACATTCGCCCAACCTGCCGATCACACCGGGTTCCAGCATGGCGGTTTCGGTCGCATCTTCTTCGGGGCGGCTGCGCATCGGCACCTGTGCGTCACCGGTGACAATGGCCGTGCGCGCGCCCGACAGCATGCGGAAGTGGACCCAGCCGCCCTGACCGTCGCGGTCGATGACCCGTCGCCAGTGCCCGTATTCGGCCACCACCTGCAACGGCATGTCGCGGCGTTTGAAGACCCAGTCGATCCGGTGAGACAGCGACGGACCACGGCGGACATTGGCCTCGGAGGCACGGAGCGAGACAAAGCGCGGCAGGGGCAGGTTGGTCTCGGGACCGATGGCCGGACCGGAGGCCACCTCCTGTGACAGAGCGGGACCGGCCGCCATCACCATGGCCCAGACCACGACGACCACCATGCGCAAGCCTTGCGTCAACCGGTTCATTCTTTGCCCATTTCTGCTCTTTTGCGGCGCGCGGTTCTTGTGCTGCGCGTCCCTTTCGCGCAACCTGCCACGAGGCGCGCCGTTTGAAAAGCCAAAGGGAGAAAGACATGCCGGGTAAGCATTTGAGTGTTGTTGTGACGCGACGGTTGCCCGAGGTGGTCGAAACCCGCCTGACCGAGCTTTTCAACGTAAAGCTGCGCAGTGACGATACCCCGATGACAACCGACGAACTGGCCGAAGCCATGGCCGGGGCAGACGTCCTTGTCCCGACAATCACCGACCAGATCGACGCCAAACTCTTGGCCCGCGCAGGCGACCGTCTGAAACTGATCGCAAACTATGGCGCAGGTGTTGACCACATCGACGTCGCCACCGCCCGCCAGCGCGGCATCCATGTCTCCAACACCCCCGGCGTGATGACCGAGGATACGGCCGACATGGTCCTGACCCTGATGATGGCCGTCAGCCGCCGCATGGCCGAGGGCATGGCGCTGGTCAAATCCGGTGACTGGCAGGGCTGGTCACCGACTGCAATGCTGGGCACACGGCTGCGCGGCAAACGGCTGGGCATCCTTGGTATGGGCCGCATCGGCAGTGCCGTTGCAAGGCGCGCGGGCGTTTTCGGGATGCAGGTGCATTACCACAACCGCAAACGGCTCCGCCCCGAGATCGAGGAAGAACTCGACGCCACCTATTGGGACAGTCTCGACCAGATGGTCGCACGGGTCGACGTGCTGTCGATCAACTGCCCGCACACGCCCTCGACCTTCCATCTGATGAACGCGCGGCGGCTGAAACTGATGAAGCCCTCAGCTTTGATCGTGAACACGTCCCGTGGCGAGGTGATCGACGAAAACGCGCTGACACGGATGCTGCGCGCGGGCGAACTTGCAGGTGCAGGCCTTGATGTCTTCGAGCGCGGGCACGAGATCAACCCGCGGCTCAAAGACCTGCCCAACGCGATCCTCCTGCCGCATATGGGATCGGCGACAGTCGAGGGACGGATCGAGATGGGCGAGAAGGTGGTGATCAACATCAAGACATTTGCCGACGGACACAGACCGCCGGATCTGGTGGTGCCAGCGATGTTGTAGGGGAAGATGCAAGACTGTCTTCCAGATCGCCTGATACCTTAAGAAGCGTGACTGATCGTACCGGGTCGCGCGTACCGCGAGGCATGCCCCCGCAGTACGGCTTGGCCCATCGCGTTGGTTTTGGCAGCTAGAACGTGAATCCCCCGCGTAGCTGCACACCAGATAGGCCCGCGTCAACCGACCATTCTGCGAGGCCAGAAATATCGCTCTCGATATGTCGATAAATGTACTCGATGCCAACGAAGCCGTTGTCGCCGATCCTGAAGTCGATCCCTGCGCCTGCATTGTAGCCGCTAGTTGAATAGTCTTTGGGACCCCAATCGCCGTCCAAACCGTAGCCAAGTGTTACGCTCGAAACGCCGACAAATGCATATGGCATGTACTGATCAACGGGCATCCCCACCCGAGCCTTCAGATCCAGGATTTGACGCAGTTGAACATCATAGACAG
>CAXQAV010000022.1:0-6135 GCA_964221795.1 Luminiphilus sp.
CGCGGCGGCGTGGTGCGGGCGGCGATCTCGAAGCCGACACCAAGGCCCGCGACGGGCATCGACAGGATCAGCCCCAGCAGGACCGCGCTTGCGCCGCCCTGCCTGCGGCGAAGCCAGACCGCCAAACCGACCAGCGCAACGATCACGCCGGCACCCGCCGCCCATGCACCCCAACCGGCAAGATCGAAGGCTTGCGGCCAAGGCCAGCCGCCTGCGCGGAAGCACCAGACCGAAAGGGTCAGAACCACGAAAGATGTGACTCCGAGGAGGATAGATAGGACGCCGAGACGGCGAGCAAGGTGGTCAGGCATCTGCGAGCTCCAGAGGGTTGGCGGGGTTCAGCCGCGGGTGTGTTTCTTCGCCAAGCCAGAAGAGGATGCCGCCGGAGGTGAACATGGAGATCGCGACGAACCAGAAGGCGGCCTCTGCCGCCCCCGTCAGGCTCGCAGCGAGGCCAAGGCCAAGCGCGCCGATAGCGTAGCCCAGATCGCGCCAGAAACGATAGATGCCGATGGCCGAGCCGCGCCAAGCGGGAGGCGTGATGTCGGCCACGGCTGCCGAGAGGTTCGGGTAGAGCAGCGCCATGCCAAAGCCCGCCACACCCGCCGAGGCCGACCACCAGAGCGCGCCCGTGCCCATGACCACCATCGCCACACCAGCACCGCAGATCCACATTCCCAGCACGCTGGGCCAGAACCGGCCCACTTGATCCGACAGCTGCCCGGTGAAAAGCTGTGAACCGCCCCAGACAAAGCCATAGACGCCGACGATCCAGCCAACTTCCGTCAGGCTCGCACCCTGGCCGACAAGGAAGACAGGGAATAGCGCCCAGACCAGCGCATCGACGAACTTCTCCACCAGTCCGGCTTGGGAGATCGCGAAGAGCCGCCGGTCGCGCCAGCTCATCAGGGCGAAGACCTCGCGCGTGGAGGGATGTTCGGACACGCCCTGCGGATAGCGCGGCAGCGAGTTCGGGGGGGCTGCTGTGTGCGCGGCTGTTTCGGCTTTGGCCCACGGGAGTGTGTCCTTAACCCAGACCACCGTCAGGACCAGCGCGAGGATCACGACAGCCATCCCGAAAACCAGCAAGCCAACACGTGCCCCCAGCCATTCGGCGGCATAGGCCGTCAGGACGCCAGCGATCGCCACCCCCACATAGCCGGCGAATTCGTTCAGCCCCATGGTGAGCCCGCGTTCCTCGGCCTTGGTGATGTCGAGTTTCGCGGTCTGCGTCATCGACCAGCAGAGGCCCTGATTGACACCCAGAAGCACGGTCGCCGCGACGATCCAGTTCCAGTCCGGCGCATACCAGATCATCACCGGGATCGGCAGCGCCACGACCCAACCCCAGAAGAGCACCCGCTTGCGCCCGATCCGCTCCGACCAGCTCCCGGCGACAAAGTTCATCACCGCCTTCACCGCGCCAAAGGCCACCACGAAGGAGGCGAGCAGAAGGAACGATCCGCGCTCAAGCCCGAATTCGCTCTCGGCCAGCGCCGGGACCACAGTGCGGGTCATGCCGATGGCGAAACCCACCAGCATGACCTGGATTAGTTGATGCGCGACCTGAACCCGGTTCTCGCGGATGCCGCGCGTAAATTTGCTTGCGGTCATTCGGCGGACTCCTTTGTCGTGTTTCGCGGATCGAGCGCATGGCCGCTCGCAGGACCGCGCAGGGGCTGGATCAACATCCGGTCAAGCCAGAGATCGCGGGGCGTGCGGAACTGCTCAATCCCAATCTCCATCCCCTCATGGCCCTTGGCGGGCTGGGCGATGTAGGTGCCCAGAAGCCAGTCCCACCAAGGCAGGTTGAAGCCATAGTTCGAATTGGTCTCGTGCGGGTCGATGGAATGGTGGACACGGTGCATGTCCGGCGTCACCACGAAGAGGCGAAGCACACGGTCTACCGGGCGCGGCAGGTCGATATTGGCGTGGTTGAAGAGCGCGGTGGCGTTCAGGATCACCTCGAACAGCAGCACCGCGACAGCGGGCGGGCCAAGCGCCGCGACCACCGCCAGCTTGATCCCCATGGAGATCACGATTTCCACCGGGTGAAAGCGCAAGCCGGTCGTGGCGTCGAAATCGAGATCGGCGTGGTGCATTCGGTGCAGCCGCCAGAGGCCCGGCACCGAATGGAACATCACGTGCTGGAGGTAGATCGCGAGATCCAGCAGCAGCATCGAGACGACGACGGCCATCCAGAGCGGGGCGTCGATGTTGTTGAACAGGCCCCAGCCACGATCCTCAGCGACCACCGCAAGCCCGACCGCAATGACGGGAAACGAAAGCCGCAGGATGATCGTGTCGACCACGACGAGCGCCAGGTTGTTCGTCCAGCGGATCACCCGAGGGATTTCCCGGCGACGCCGGGGCGCTGCAACTTCCCAAAGCGCCATTGCCACCAGCACGCCAAGAAAAATCGAAAGGCGGATCGTCGCTTCGGCGGCAAGGATTGTCTCTGACATGGATGCGGGCCTTTGGGCTTGTCGGGCGCGATAGATTCGCTATAATTCAAGTTATCGCTTGAATGATATAATAGCAGGAGACAATCGGTGTCAATCAGTCCCAAGATAGCCCTGCTGGAAGAATACGCCCTCGTCGCACGCGCTCTGTCCGCGCCGGCGCGGCTCTCGCTGTTGGAACAACTGGCGCAAGGGGAGCGCGGGGTGGAAGCGCTTGCGGAAAAGACTGGCCTCAACATCGCCAACTGTTCGCAGCACTTGCAGCAACTGCGGCGCGCGGCGCTGGTCACCAGCCGCCGCGACGGCAAGGCAGTGATCTATCGGTTGACCGACGCGAAGACGCTCGAGCTGATGGACCTTTTGCGTATCGTTGCCGAACGGAACCTCGCGCAGGTCGAGCGCATCCTGCGCGGCCTCTCAGGGGGCGAGGACGCTCCCGAGGCCGTAAGCCGCGCGGACCTCGCCGCCCGGATCGCTGAAGGGTCGGTGACCGTTCTCGACGTCCGCCCAGCAGATGAATTTGCGGCAGGTCATATTCCAGGTGCGCTCAATACGACGCTGACGGAACTCGAGCAGATCATGCCGGAGCTGGATAAGTCCGCCGAAATCATAGCCTATTGCAGAGGGCCCTATTGCGTCTATGCGCACCAAGCTGTCGCGGCCCTTCGCAAGCACGGCTTCAGCGCAAGGCGCCTCGAAGGCGGTCTGCCAGAATGGCGAGAAGATGGGCGTCCGGTTCTGTCATCTCATCTATAGCAACGACGGGACAGCTTCGGACCGCGTGCAGCGGCTTTTCGTCGTCACACCCGACACTCAACGTGTCTACCATTCCATCGACTCCATCGACCCGCACGAGACCATTTCGAACTATGGCTTCAACCTACCTTGGTGAGACAGGCTTCTGGGGACCTACGTCGCCCAGCTCGCCAAGGGCAATGAGGGAATGGAGATTGGGATAAAGCAGATTCGCACGCCCCCGCGATCTCTGGCCCGACCGGATGCGAATTTGGAAGTTACTTTGCTCCAAAGTTCCTCGGGGTCGACAACGGTTCCGATCAAAAACTGGATATCCCGGGCGAAGAAAAGTCGGTCCTGCTGCGATGAAATGAATTGCCGCAATTTTTCGCTCTGGTGATACCCAATCTTCGGACAGCGGTCCAGTCGACCGTCCGAAAAGGGCTGGCAGTTGCTGTATGCAGGTGCAGCATCCGATACTCTGATGCTTATAAAGAAGGGGTCGATGCAGTCATGTGGCGAAGCAGGTGATAGCCCGAATTGAGCGCCATGCGAATGTCAGCTTCCATCGACGGAGCCTGGCCCGTTTGCAGCCGCAGCGAATTAACACTTTCCGCCCTTCCTTCCAAAGGCCCTCGCAATCGCAGCGCAAACTGAGCGGTCGCAGCGAACGGCAGGAAAGTCCGCATGTCGGTCGTTGCTCAGTGCCATAACAACGTCTGCTTTCAAAACGTTATACCGCCCTCGAAGAAAGCTTCGGGTGGGAACGATCACAAAAGCCCGTCGCATCATGGATGTTCCAGATCCCTGTAAGCAATTACCGCAGGAGCTGGAGTCTAACGGGCACCCCTCTTTTTTAGAAGTGGACCTTCTAATTTCAGAACATCGGCCAAACTATTAAAGAAACTTGTTTTCCCGCCATAGGTGAAGCTACGCTCACCAAAACTCACATTTAGAATAGTCAGGCTTGCTCCCTATTTCCGATGGCAGCCGCCCCCAGAGAGTGCCCATGAACCCGACCGAAATATCCGACGCCCTCGAAGCCCTGTGCGCCACCCCGTTTGATCCTGACGAATTTGGATACGCCTTCGCTGCCGCGACAGGTAACGCCAAGGCTACGGTGTCCAAGCTGCGCCCGGGCAAGCGGACACTCAACAAGTCTAAGATCCCCGGTGCGGTCCTCATGAACCTGCGCTTCTATTACATCCCTGCGGAGCCCGGCGGCGCGGACGCCGCCATGAAATTGTTGCTGTCGGACAAGAAGACAGTTCAGCACAAACCAGAGATACTAATCGCGACAGATGGCCAGGAGGTCGTCGCCCAACACCCCACCTCTGGCGACACGTTGCGCTGTGCGTTCGAGGATCTACATCATCACTTCGGTTTCTTTCTTCCTGCAGCGGGCATGACACGCTTTAAGGCGGCCGAAGAGAACGAAGTCGACATCAAGGCCACAGGCAAGCTGGCCAAGCTCTACGACGCTCTTATCAAAAAGAATCCTGAATGGGGCGTTCCGGGGCGGAGGCACGACCTCAACCAGTTCATGACGCGGTTGATCTTCTGTCTGTTTGCCGAAGACGTCGGCATCTTCCCCAAGGATCAGTTCTCGAGGTTCATCGTCAATCACGCCGGGGAAAAAGGCGTCGAAGCGCACCTGGTGATCCGGGATGCCTTTGCAGCGATGAATTTGGCTCAGAAGGACCGCGAGCATTTGCCGGCGTGGACCCAAGAGTTGGAATACGTCAACGGGGGCCTGTTCGCCGGCAGGCCGGACTGCCCGGTCTTCGATCCCATCGCATGGGGCTACCTTCTGGATGCAGCCGGTGAGGACTGGCGCAAGATCAACCCTGACATCTTCGGATCCATGATCCAGTCGATCGCGGATGCCAAGCGCCGCAGCGAATTGGGGATGCACTACACCTCTGTGCCGAACATCCTAAAGGTGCTCGGTCCCCTTTTCCTCGACGATCTGGATGCTGCTATCGAGAAGGCCTGGGATAACCCCAAGGCACTTGAGAAAGTTCGGCACCGGCTCGCTCGCATCCGCATCTTCGATCCAGCCTGCGGATCCGGCAACTTTCTTGTCGTCGCCTACCGGGAGCTTCGACAACGCGAAATGCGCGTCATGAAACGTGAGGTTGAACTGACGGGACAGACTTTCATGAGGCTAAACTCCTCCCTGAAGCTTTCGAGCTTTCATGGGATCGAGATCACCGATTTCGGGGCCGAGACCGCCAAACTCGCACTCTTCATTGCTGAATATCAAGCCAATGCCGAAATGTCGGAGATGTTCGGTGCAGCAACCGAGACTCTGCCGCTGAGAGATGGCGGACATATCGTCTGTGCAAATGCGCTACGCGTGGACTGGGAGACTGTCTGTGCTCCTCCAAAAGATGGCGAAGAAGTATTCATCGTTGGGAACCCTCCCTTTCTGGGCGACGGTTCTCGATCGGCCGAACAGAATTCAGATATGGATTTCGTTCTAAAGGGAAAAGTTGATGCTTACAGACGCGTAGACTTCGTCGCGTGCTGGATGTTCAAAGCAGCTAACTATATCCGCGGTCGATCCGCCCGCTCAGCGCTCGTCTCGACAAACTCAATCTGCCAAGGTCAGGCTGTTGGAGCAATTTGGCCCAGCATATTGACCGATGGTGTTGAAATCGGCTTCGCGCACCAAACCTTCAAGTGGCGCAACAATGCCTCCGCCAATGCTGCGGTTATGTGTGTTGTTGTTGGGTTGCGAAATCGGTCAAACGAAGACAAGAGGCTTTTTATTGGAGGCATTGAGGTTCGAGCAACTCACATCAACGCCTACCTAATCGATTCTCCGGATGTATTCGTAGCATCCAGCTCGCGGGGATTGTTCGCATTACCGCCGATGGAGAAAGGGAACATGCCCACGGATGGAGGGCACTTGATATTGTCGCCCCAAGAGAAG
>CAXQAV010000023.1:0-6580 GCA_964221795.1 Luminiphilus sp.
AGGAAAACGGGTGACCAACGCGGAGCGAGCGCACCATCAGTTCCACGGCTTCCGGCAGTTGCTCGCCGATCATGTTGGCTGTGCTGTTTGGCGTCGGCGGCGTCTATGTCTGGATCAGCCGCGAAGCCAAGAAGCGCATGGACATGATCGGCGAGCAACTGCCGGAAGCCGTGGAACTGATGGTGCGCTCGCTCCGCGTTGGTCACCCGTTTTCCTCTGCTGTCGCCATTGTGGCCAAAGAGGTGCCCGATCCGCTTGGCACCGAGATGGGAATGATTTCGGACGAGGCCGCCTATGGCCGCGATATGGGTGAAACTCTGAAAGCCATGGCTGAACGGCTCGACAATCAGGATTTGCGCTTCCTCGCGGTGGCGGTGACGATCCAGCAGACCTCTGGTGGTAACCTTGCTGAAATCCTTGACGGTCTGGCCAAGGTGATCCGCGCCCGTTTCCGCCTGTTCCGCCGTGTGGCTGCCATCACCGCCGAGGCAAAATGGTCGGGCAACCTGCTGTCCGCATTCCCGTTTATCGCCCTCTTCGGGATCAATGTGGTCAAGCCTGACTACTTTGACGAGGTCATGGAAACCTCGCTCTTTATTCCGGTCGCGCTGGTTGTTATCGCGTTCCTCATCGTCAACCTGATCGTCATGCGCGCATTGGTGGACATCAAGGTCTAGGAGAATACCGATGGAATACCTTGAACAGATCCAGACCTTGATCACCGACAACCTCGGCCCGTATGGTCCGTTGCTGGTGGTCGGTTTCCTCGGGGTATTTCTGGTCCTGATCACTCTTCCCGTGCTTTTGCGCAAAGAGGTTGATCCGCTGGACCGCCTCAAGGCGAGTGCCGATGGCGGTCAGAAGGGCAAAAAGGAAAAGGGCGAGCGGTTGCGCGCGTCCTCGGGCCGCGACAAGCTGGAGAAATATGCCAACTTCCTCGAACCGCAGAACGCAGACGAATATTCGGCTGTCCAGCTGAAGCTGCTGCAGGCCGGATACCGCAGCAAGACCTCGGTCCGTATCTTCTACTTCATGCAGTTTGCACTGGGCATCTTCGGCCTGATCCTGGGCGGGATTTACGCCATGATCCAGGCCGCGCAGGTGACTGTCACCGCACAGGATCTGACACTCTGGATTCTTGTTCCGGGCGGTATCGGCTATATGCTGCCACGCTACTGGGTGACACGGCGCCAGCAGATGCGCCAGCAGGCCATTATGAACGCCTTTCCTGATAGTCTGGATATGATGCTGGTCTGCGTCGAAGCTGGCCAGTCGCTCGACAAGTCGATCATCCGGGTCTCGCGCGAAATGCGCAACGGCTTTCCGGAACTGGCCGAAGAGTATGAAATCGTCAACCAGGAGACCAAGGCCGGCAAGGACAAGACGACCGTTCTCAAGGATATGGCCGATCGCTGCGGCGTGTCGGACATCTCAAGCTTTGTGACGGTGCTGGTGCAGTCGCAGCAGTTCGGTACGTCGATTGCTGACGCGCTGCGGGTCTATTCATCTGAGATGCGCGACAAGCGCGTGATGCGCGCGGAAGAGGCCGCCAACAAGTTGCCGACAAAGATGACGCTGGCAACGATGATGCTGACGGTTCCGCCGCTGATGATCATTCTGATCGGTCCGTAAATCTAAGCCATTGCTGTGAACCTCGTACGGTAAGCACGATGCGTTCTGCCACTTGGCTTGTCATTGCCGCACTTGCCGCAGGTGGTTGTGCCGATACAGGCAGGAGCGACTTTTCCGATGGTGTCTTTGCCCCTGGTATTGTGGGCGAAAGCGAGCTTGACGGATTGATTGTCGGGCACCGGTTGATGGATGCGGGCGAGTACGAGCTGGCCTTGCAGGCCTACAACCGCGCTGCCGCCCAGCAAGGGATCAACGTTGATACACTCTCGGCTATTGGCTCGGCCAATCTCGGCCTGAGGCGGCTGGGACAGGCCGAGCGCTGGCTACGCCGCGCCGTCGAGATGGACCCGACTTTCCCGCCAGCATGGAACAATTTGGGCGTCGTCCTGATGGAACGGGGCAAAGTGGCAGAGGCAAGCGAGGTTTTTCGGCGGGCTTTTGCCGCTGACAACGGGAATTCCGATGAAATCCGCGAGAACTTGCGCTTAGCGCTCGCAAAATTGGAAAACCTTGACAATAATGAGCCCCAAGAAAATCAGAACTATAGTCTGATCCGACGGGGCCCTGGCGACTTTGTGCTCACGTCGGAACCGTTGTAAGAGCAGCAGAGGACGCAGAAAAAATGCGCCATCCGATTGTATTGACACTGTGCATCGCACTTGTGGGCCTTTCGGCCTGCAGCCAGTCCGACGAGGAACAGGTCCAAGAAGCCCTCGCCGATCTCAACGTGATCGACGAATCCAACCTGAACGAAGTGATGCTGACCGTCAGTGACCCAGACGAAGCTGTCCGCTATTTTGCCAATGCGAACGCTACCGCACCGGGCCGGATCGACCTGCAGCGCGGTCTTGCCTTGTCGTTGATCCGCGCAGGCCGCCCCACCGAAGGCATTGCCGCATGGCAAACCGTGGTTGCCAACGAAGAATCCGACAACAACGACCGGGTCGAGCTTGCCGGGGCATATGTCCGCGCGAACCAGTGGGACGATGCTGCCGCGACCTTGAACACCATTCCGCCCACGTTTGAGACCTTCAACCGCTACCGTCTGGAAGCCATGGTCGCAGATAGCCGGCAGCAGTGGGAAAAGGCGGACAGCTTCTATGAAACAGCTATTGGCCTGACCACGCGACCTGCCTCGGTCTATAACAACTGGGGTTTCTCCAAGCTGACCCGTGGCGAGTATTCAGCCGCCGAAAGGCTGTTTATTGATGCCTTGCGCTTTGACAGCACGCTGTTCACTGCAAAGAACAACCTTGTTCTGGCACGTGGTGCGCAGCGCAATTACACCCTGCCGGTCGTTCCGATGACCCAGATCGAACGTGCCCGTCTTCTGCACACGATGGCGCTGACCGCGATCAAGCAGAACGATCTGACAATCGGCAAATCGCTCCTTGTTGACGCGATCGAGACCCACCCCCAGTTCTTCGAAGAGGCCACACGCGCGCTGGAAGCTCTGGAAAACAATGTGACCAACTGACGTGGTCATGACGTCCCAAACGGCGCTGTGGTTCCTGCCATTCGTGCTGCCGATCGCGATTTACATCTCATGGAACGATATGCGTTCTATGAAGATTACGAATGTCTCTGTCGCGGTATTGGCCGTGCCGTTTGTGGTGCTGGGTCCGTTTGCCTTTGGTCTGGATGGCTACCTTTGGCAATGGGTTCACCCGCCGGTGATGCTTGCCTTTTGCATGCTGCTCTGGGCTGCGGGCACAATGGGTGGCGGGGATGCCAAGATGATCGCGGTCATGGCCCCCTATTTCATGCTGGGCGACCTGATGTTGGTGTTGCTGCTTTTTGCGGCGGCGCTGCTCGGGGCGTTGGCCGTCCATAGCCTGTTCCGCTTCACCGCGCTCAAGAACCTCGCGCCGGAATGGAAAAGCTGGAGCGCCGGACGCTACTTCCCCAAGGGGCTACCACTCAGCATGACGCTCGTTTTCTACCTGTCCTTGGCCGCTTTGGGATAAAGTGCCACGGGTTGGCACGTCTTTGTTCACTATTTCGCCACAAAAGCGCGTAGTATATAAGAAAACGCAACGCCCCCTACCGAGGGCGTTGATGGTTTGATTGATTGGATGGCTGGCACGTTATGAATATGCAAACCACAGGTGTAACCGCTCCACCGGCCCCGCGCGGCCTTGAGGGTATGCTTCTTCCCAAAGCAATGATGCGGGATATCCTGATCAAGACGATGTTCCGTATGAACCTCGACATGGTCTCGACGATCTCGCGGGCGATCTGCCTGCCGATTGCGGTAACACAGGAACTTGTCGATCTCGCCCGTGGCCAGCTTCTGCTTGAAGCGACAGGCACACTGAACGCCAATAGCGGCAATGAGATGGGCTATCAGCTGACAGACGCCGGCCGCGCCCGTGCGCTCGATGCTCTGGCACAATCCGAATACTACGGCGCGATGCCGGTCCCGCTGGAAATCTACCGCCAGCAGATCCAGCGTCAGTCGATCCGCAATATCCAGATCACCCGTGACCAGCTGGAAACCGCAATGGGCCATCTGGTGCTGCCGGATGATCTCTTGTCGAACCTCGGTCCTGCGATCAGCGCGGGCCGTTCGATCCTGATGTATGGCCCTCCGGGGAACGGGAAATCCTCGATCTCGAACGGGATCCGCGACGCGCTTGGTGACAAGATCTATGTGCCCCGCGCCATCGAATATTCCGGTCAGGTGATCACGGTCTATGACCCGATCGTGCATAGTGCAGCCGAAGAGGATATCGACGACCCTAACAGCCTGCGCCGCACCTCGGGCCGGTTTGATACGCGCTATGTCCGCTGCGAGCGCCCTACCGTGATTACAGGCGGTGAACTGTCGCTCTCGATGCTCGACCTTGTCTACAACCCGACCGCCCGCACCTATCAGGCGCCGTTGCAGCTGAAGTCGACAGGCGGCATCTTCATCGTGGACGACCTTGGCCGTCAGCAGGAACCGCCGCAGACCCTTGTGAACCGCTGGATCGTTCCGCTGGAAGAGAACAAGGATATTCTGGCCCTGCAATCGGGTGAGAAATTCGAGGTGCCCTTCGATACGCTCGTCGTCTTCTCGACCAACTTCCACCCGAACGCGATCTTCGATAAGGCGGCTCTGCGCCGTATCTTCTACAAGATCAAGATCGACGGCCCGAACCAGGAAGACTACCTCAAGATTTTCGCAATGGTGGCCCGCAAGCGGAAAATGCCACTCGACGAAGACACGCTGGTGCATCTGCTGAACGTCAAATACCCCGAGATCGACAACGTCTATGCGAACTACCAGCCAATCTTCCTGATCGACCAGATGATCTCGATCTGCGAATTCGAAGGCATCCCCTATCAGATGACCCCAGAACTGATCGACCGTGCTTGGGCGAACATGTTCGTCAAGGAAGAAGAGATCGGCCGCTAGGATATCTGCCATTCTCATCATGGGGGCTTCGCTCTAGTCTGGGCGGAGCCCTATTTGTTGGGAGGATGGCATGACAGGGATCATCGGCGTGGCCGGTTGCGGGCGCATGGGGTTCGGGATGCTCGCCAATCTGCGCAAAGCGGGTTTCGACGCGCGCGGGTTCGACGTGCGCTCGATCGCGTGGATCGGTCAGGATATCGATGCCTTTGCCGACGGGTTGGAGACCCTGATCACGGTGGTCCGCGACAGCGTCGAAACGGACGCGGTCCTGTTTGACGATCAGGCGCTTGTCACCCGTGCGCCCAGTCTGAAGCGTGTGGTCATCAGTTCGACCCTGTCGCCGCGCTATGTCAAAGGGCTGCGGGAACGGGTCCCCGACCATCTCACCCTGATCGACGCGCCCATGTCAGGGGCACAGGTCAAGGCGGATGCAGGCACGCTGACGTTCATGACGGGAGGTCCCGTCGGGCAGGTCATGCCCGCGCTGGAGGCGATGGGCAGCGCAATCCACCATATGGGCGACTACGGCGCTGGCATGACCGCCAAGGTCCTAAACAACCTGTTGGCTGCCTCACATACGGCGATGACCCGTCTGGTGCTGGATTGGGCCGATGCGCAGGGCGTCGATGAAGGGAAGTTGCTGGCCCTGATCGACACCGCCTCAGGGCAGAACTGGCTCGCATCGGGGTTTGAGCAGATCGAATTCGCCCGCGACGGTTATGCCGAGGACAACAGCATCGGTATTCTCTTCAAAGACGTGGCCGCCGCACTCGACATCGCAGGTGATGCCGACACCACCCTGCCCCGCGCCGTGCAGGAGGCCATCCGGCACCTGCGCCCCCGTTCCAAGCAACCCGCATCTTGACGCCCCGCGCCAAAGCCGCACCTTAGCCCCATGACCGCCCTGCCCCTGATTTTCCAAGACTGGTTCGCCAAGCGCGGCTGGGACATCCATCCCCACCAGCAAGAGATGCTGGACCGCGCCGATGATCCCGCACTGTTGCTGATCGCACCCACGGGCGGCGGTAAGACGCTGGCTGGTTTTCTGCCAACCATCACGGCGCTGGCGGCGGGCGGGTATGACGGGTTGCACACGCTCTATGTCTCGCCACTCAAGGCGCTGGCCGCAGATATCAAACGCAACCTGCGGACACCGGTGGAAGAGATGGGGCTGCCCATCCGCATCGAGGACCGCACCGGCGATACCTCCTACACCCAGAAACGCCGACAGCGTGCTGACCCGCCGCATATCCTGCTGACGACACCGGAATCGCTGGCCCTGCTCCTGTCTTACGAGGATGCCCCGCGCATCTTCGGCAGCCTGCAACGTGTTATCGTCGATGAAATCCACGCCCTTTCGGAAAGTAAGCGCGGCGACCAGTTGATGCTCTGCCTGAGTCGCCTGCAAAGCCTTGCGCCGCAGATGCGCCGCGTCGGGCTATCCGCCACTGTCGAAGACCCCGCCGCCATCGCAGCCGAACTGGCGCGCCACCCCGACCCTTGCGCCATCATCCACGCAGACCCCGGCCCCGATCCCGACATCGCGAT